>JAHIMV010000019.1 GCA_018896315.1 Patescibacteria group bacterium
ATAACCAGCATGTGGTAAAATCATCATTTTTAAATCTCCTTTTATTTGGATATCTTCTGCTTGTTGTAAAAAATCATCAATCTGTTCTGATAAAACATCAGGATCAGCCGAATAAAACGACCCTGCAACTACCGGCATTCTCACTGATAAATCTTTTTTGCTCATTTTTTCTTGTCCCATATAATAAAAAATTATTGAAATTATTAAAATTATTAAAATAATAAATATAATTAATAAAATTTTTTTTGTCATAATTGTTGAAATTAAAGCAGTTTTCTAATAAAACTCTTTATTTCCAAATACCTGGAATCTGTTCTCCATTAGCACAAAGTCCTTGGTTAAAATTAATCTGGGTAACAAAATATCCTTTCCTTTCAATGGCCATTTCTTGTGAGCCAGGGCAATAAGTAGACTCTGTTTGCCAGTCTCCTAAATTACCAGTATAGACATATTTTAAACCCTGTTCAAGGGCAATTTTTCTTAAATCTCTAACTGTTTGTTCCGGGGTTGGAGGCAGATTAATCAATTTATACATTGGATGAAAACGAGAAAAATGCAAAGGAACATCTTCTCCAAGATTTTTCTTAATCCACTGGCTCATTTGTCTTATTTCTTCAGGGTCGTCATTTTCCCCAGGAATCACCAAATAAACTATTTCCAGCCAGACACCCTGTTCTTTAATGGTTTTTAAAGTATTTAAAACAGGTTCTAATTCACCGCCGACAATTTTCTTATAAAAACCGTTATTAAAGGCTTTTAAATCTATTTTAATTGCGTCAACATACTGGCAAAGCTCTTTTAATGGTTCGGGGTTAATATAGCCGGCGCTAATAACGACATTTTTTAAACCTTTTTGTTTTGCTAACTTAGCGGTTTCCAGCATATATTCGAAAAAAACTGTCGGTTCTGTATAGGTGTAAGCAATGCTTTCTGCGCCAAAATTAAGAGCTTCTTCAACTAATTGTTGCGGCGTTTTTTCTACGCTCTGGACATCTTCAGGAAAAGCTTGAGAAATCTCCCAATTTTGACAATAAAGACAACGTAAATTACAACCAGCTGTAGCTACAGAATAAGCAGTGCTTCCCGGTAAAAAATGAAATAAAGGTTTTTTTTCAATCGGGTCTAAATGAATACTTACTGGTTGACCATAAACAAGAGAATAAAGCTTGCCTTTTATGTTTTTTCTAACCCGGCAAATTCCTGTTTCTCCTAAATTTAAAACACAAAAACGCGGACAAAGCTGACATTGAACGACTCCACCTCCTAATTTCTCATAATACTCAGCTTCTTTTAAATTCCCTGCTATTTCCGGTTTTAATTCTGATTCAAAAATATGATATTTAATAATATAGCTAACAGAAAGCGTCAAAATAACGAGCAAAATGGCAATAGAAAAAAACTTTCTCCACATATATTATTTTTGTTTACGCTTTTTTAAAAAAGATAATTTAGATAATAATGTTAACACTGTTCCATAAGGACAGAAAAATTGACACCATGGACGATAAATAAAAACTGATAAAATAATTAAAATAAATAAAAGGATGATGGCTGTGACAGTAACAAAGCGACCAAAAAGAGCGCCAAAAGGATCAATGCCGCACAAAATTGGTTTTCTTAGAATCAACAGAACCAAAACAACAAAAGCTAAAAAATAGTATTTAAATTGCCCCCGCCAGCGCCCTTTAGGTAAAATATCTTTTGACAAGCATTTACATTTCGTAAATTTCTTGGCTTGAAAAATAAATTCTTGAAATCCACCAAGAGGACATATCCAATCACAATAAATTTTACCTATTAATAATGCTAAAATAATTGGCAAAATAAAGAACAAAAAAGGCGCCAAACTCATTACTATTCTGCTTCCATCAATAAAAAGCAATTGAAAAGTGCGAATAGGACAAAGAGCGTTTTTTAAAACAAAACCAAAATAAATTAAAGAAACGAGTAAAATTAAATTTCTTGCCCAAGAATATCTCTTGTATTTAATAAAGGAAAACAAAACAGCCAGAAAAATCAGCAAACAAAAAACTATTAAAGGAATATAATTCTCTATTAAACCCTGATTATAAAATATACAAGTTGAACAAGAACCAGAAGAAACTAAACCACTAAGACCATAAATTAAAAAAATTGTTCCAGCTAAAATGGCTATTATTTGAGCAATTCTTTGAAAAATCTTTTTAGCGCTCAAAAGACCTAAAAATACAAAAGGAATTAAATAAAGACAAGTGGCAATGAAAAAACTAATAAAAAACAAAATGCCATTGCCTACTCCACCTAAATCAAAAATATAGGTTAGGGCCAGAATAAAAGGAGGGCAAACATTAACCCCGGTTAAAAAACCAGCTAAGGCTGGAAATTTAATTTTTTTAAAAAAGCCACAAAATCGTTTTTTCTCTTTTAACAAACCAATGCCGTAAAAAATCAATAAAACTGCCAAGAAAATTAAAGCAACCAAATTTATTTTTCTAAGAATATCGCTCTGCGCTTTTAACCCTAAATAACCTATTAAAGCGCCAAATAAAACATAGCCAAGAAAACGACCCGCAATAAATTTAAAAAAAACAAAAAAAGACTGTTTAATCTTTTTTCCTTCTGTTAAAACAAGTGAAGTCAGAATTGGCGCGCACCAGGTGAGACAAAAAACACCCGTGGCTAATCCTAACAAAAAGCCATTGATAATTAACATGTTTAAAAATTACTCAGTAAACCACTTTAAATTATAATTTTTAGCCAATTCAACAACATTTTTATATTCTTCAGTGGTAATTATCCGATTAATTTCAGGAAATTCTTTTGTGCGCCAACAAGGACTATATCGATTCATAATATTAACAAAAGTATTTGGAGAAATTCTTTTAGCTAAAAATTTTAAAACTCTTTCAGAGCCAGCTAAATTACTAGGGAGAATAAGATGACGGACAAAAAGTCCTTTTTTTATTAAATCATCTGTACCAATTTCTAAGTTGCCTACTTGTCTATGCATTTCTTTTATTGATTTCTTAGCTATTTCAAAATAACCAGGAGCTTGTGAATATTTAACTGCCATTTTTTCATCTGAATATTTAAAATCTGGCAAATAAATATCAACAATTCCGGATAGTAATTTTAAAGTTTCTACTGAATCATAAGAATTAGTGTTATATACAAGGGGAATTTTTAATCCCCCTTTAATGGCGTGAGGTAAACTGGCTAAAATTTGAGGTACTTGAGAAGTAGGATTAATCAAGTTTATATTATGACAGCCTAACTTTTGTAGTTTTAGCATAATTTTAGCCAAGGCTTTGTCACTTACTTCTTTGCCTGGAACTATCCTGCCTCTTTCTAATTGGCTAATATTATAACTTTGACAATAAGCGCAGGAAAGATTACAAAAATTAAAATTAATTGCTCCTGTTCCGTATTTGCCAATTAAAAATTTTTCCTCGCTATAACCAGGATTAAAACTAAAAACAACTGCTTTATTTCCTAAATAACAATAACCTTTTTCGTTTTTAGTCCTATTTGCCCCGCATTTTCTCGGACAAACTCGGCAAGATTCAAGCATTTGATTAGCTTTTTCAATCCTTGAATTAAGTTCTTTTTCAGTTAAATTAAGATAACTTGGATATTTCATATTTTAAATATATTATTTTGAGTATATATCTACCTCTTCTTGGTCTTGGTCACCTTAACACTTAATAAATAAGTTATTAAGGCCATGGTAGCAAACAAAAAATCATGAAGCCATTGTGAATACAGATTTTTAGGATGATTATCCACTTCTTTTTCAACCGTCAATTTTTTATTAGTAAGAACTCTTGGTCGGCTATAAATCATGATCGCGCCTTTTTTAAGAAAGGACATTTCTCTATTACTAATTGGTTTAAAAGCCTGATTAAACTTTTCAACCAAATCCTTATCTGCACCTGGTTGAGGTAAACCTTCAGGAATAACTAAAACATCAACTTTTGAAATAAAATCAGCTAATTTTGACGAGATTAATTTTGTTTTGTTTTGACTTACATATTTGCGAATATGCGCCGGTGCAGCAAAATCCGGAATAATAGAATCTTCATACATAGTTACTTGAAAAAGGCTTAAAAGTTTAATTAATGCTTTAAATGGTCTTGAAGCGCTAATCATACCATAAAATCCGAGTTTAATTTGAGAATCTAATTTAGGAAAACGACGCCATAAAGTATAAACTAAAGCCAAAGCACCAAGAGCATGCTCATCACCGCCACATAGTCCATTGATAATAGGAATATTTACTTTAGTGGCAAGCTTTTTTAAATCTAATTCTTCTTTATGTCTGACTATCATAATGTCAACAATACTTCCAATCACTGTTAAAGTATCCTCAATATCTCCTACGCCTGCCGAGACCCAACTTCCTTGCCCGCCAATAATGCTGGTATAACTTCCACCCAACTTAGCAATCGCTGTTTCTGATAAAGCTCGAGTTCCCACACTTTCTTTAAAAAACATACTCCCCAATACCTTACCTCGACAAAGATGGCTAAAATCACCCCCGGCTTGTAAAATCTTGGCTTGCTGAAAAACCTTAAGATAATCAGTCTTGGTAAAGTCTTCAACGGAAATAAAATGCTTAATTGACATAGTTTTGTTAATTTATATATTATCTATTTAATTATTTTCACCAATCCTTTATTGGCATCCACCTCTATCTTGTCTCCAGTTTTAAACACTGAAATCAAATTTCTAATCCCAACCACACAAGGTTTTTTTATCTCTCGAGCAACAATAGCGGCATGACAAGTAGACCCGCCTTTTTCAGTTAAAATAGCGGAAGCTTTTTCCATGGCTGGTAAAAAATCCGGAGTTGTGTTGCCAGTCACTAAAATTTCACCCCTTTTCAGGGTAGCAACCTCAAGAACAGATTTTAATAATCTCACTTTACCAATTACCTTTCCCGGCGAAACAGGCATCCCTTTATATTCGTTTTTACCTCTTTTAATGGGTTGAGAAGCAACTTGTTTTTCAAAAGCCAAAGCGGCTGCTCCTTCTAAGCTAAAAAACTTTTCTCTTACCTTATTACTATACAGAAAAATACAAGCTTTCTTTCTCTGAGCTAAAAATTTTTTATCCACCTTATGCGCTATAATTAATTTCTCAATCTCCTCTGGTGTTAAACACCTTATCTCATTAATACTTAAACTATTTCTTTCAGCTATCTCCTTAAGTAGTAAATTAAAGAAATATGCTAATCGAGCCACCCCTTGTTTTCTCATATCTGTCCAATAGATTAAATGATCGAGCCAGAAAACTATATTACGATAATCTCTTTTTCCTTTTATTTTAAGCTGTTTAAGAATCTTTTCCTTTTGCTTTTTTACTAAATAACTCCTTTGTTGTATATTTTTTAATCTTCTTAAAATATCCTCTTGTTGGATAATCTCTAGGAGTTCATTAACAAAAAACTTCTCATCTAAATAATAAGTATCAACATAATTGTTGTTTATCCAATAAAATTGACGGCTGCATCTTTTTAACAACTGATTAATTTTTTTAAAAGATAAAATGTGATCAAAGTTTTTTGTTAAAAAAACTGACTTTAAGTGTTTATTCTTCTTAATGAGGATAGCTATTTTAAATAGGAATTCTTCGGCTTTGACTCGGTACTGTCTGGAAGTGGTAGTTGTCAAAATTTCAAAAAATTTTCTTTTTTGACGATTATCTTTAAGGTTATCTAAACCATCCCAAATAAATTCTTCTAAATACCAATTAATTGATTCACAAAGAACTAATGGGGCAAAAAAATCTCTAAAACTTAAACAAAGTTGTTGCCAAAGCCGACTTAAACTTTTGTCACTTAATCCTTTTAATTGATAAAATATTGGCTTCTCTGTTAACTCTTTTATTCTCTTTAGCCGATGAAAAGATTTTTTCTCCGACTTATTAACTAAATTTCTAACACCTCCTTTTCTTAAAATCTGCTGAATAAACTCTTTTACTGCTATTCTGGCTTCAGGCGGTGACATACAAATTCTTGCATTAACGTAATTTTTGGTGCTGGCGAGAAAACTTTGATTTTTCAGTCCAAACATTTTAATCATCTGTTTTTCTGCATCTATAAATAATTTACAAACATAAACCGGAACCCGCTGCCCTGGCGCATCATAAGTCCAGTCAATTGCTTTTGGCCAATTTCTGGTATTGGACATTGAAGATTTATTAGCAGCCTGTTTTGTCATTTTCTTAAAAAATAAATTGGGCAATTAAAAACATAAGGGTGGTCTGTTCCATGTTTAATATCAGAAATTTTAAAAAACCTTTTAAGTAATTTTTCTGTTTTTTTAAATGAATAAAGCCACCAGATTTTCCCAGGAGGATATGTTTGGCGACAAATTTTAAGAATATTTTCAATCTTCTTTTTCAATTTTTTATCTTTAGTTTTAGAAATAATTCTTTTTAATCCTTGAGTCATTCTATCAGTAGAAAAAATTTCTTTTTCAGAACTACTAAAAGCCATGAAAAAATCCCAACATAAATAATTAATTTGAAGTTTGTTTAACTTTTTATACTTAACCCATTTGTCCGTCATTACCTTTCCGCCACCAAATTTATCTTTTACCTCTGTCATCTGACGAGTTATAAAATATCCACCAAGCTTTAAAACATCTTTTATGTTAATTAAAAAATTAGGTTGAAATTTAGGAGGAACATTGCAGATAACAAGATCTCCCAAAACAAAATCATAATAATTTTTAGCCAAGGGCATTGTTAACCAACTGGACTTTACCCATGTTTCTTGACTAGTTCTATATTTTTGCTTCATTAAACCAACTAAACCTTGGAGCATTTCTAAAGAAATATCAATACAAGTAACTTCTGCTTTTAATTCATGTGTTAAATCACGAAATTCTGGCGTTGATCCTAAAACTAATATTCGAAGATTTTCTTTCTTTTTATTAAGAATATACTTTTTAATAATCTGGCATTCTGATTTAGAGGGAACAACTGGCCGCGTAAAAATAGACCATCGATTAGCAAGACTAGCATGCCAAAAAACACCCGTTTGAGACTTAAACATATAGCTAAAATTATCTAGTTTAATCTGTTTCTGTTTCTGCTAATAATTGTTCAATCGAATTCATAACTAGCTTGGGATTCTCAATATGCGCCTGATGACCAGCCCCTTTAATAGTACCAAATGTAATGTTAGGATTATGCTCCTTTTTCAATATTTCTTGAGCTTTATTTAAACTTTGATGGTCAACTTGATCAAATTCGCCTCTGGTTATAATCATCGGGATGTCAACCTTATTTAATTTTTCTAAAATTCGACTATCGTCAATAGTCATTGAATCTCTGGAGTGACGATAAGGAAATCCTGGTAGGGTAGATAAATAACCTGCATAAGCCTTATTTAAATTTTCATCTTTAAACTGTTTAATCAGTGGTGCTAACCATTTCCAGTCAATCATTATATCTTCATCTGAGCCAAGATGCTGATCAATAACTTTATCCATGACTTTTAAAGCTTCTGGATCAACTGTAGTCAAGGTCGGACCAATAAGAATTACTCCATCATAAGGATGTTTTTCCCTACCCTCTGTCGCCAAAGCTGCGCCAGCTGAACCACCCGAACTTTGTCCCAAAAAAATCAATTTCTTTGGTGAAATATTATGCTTTTGGAAAATTGCCGGAGCCTGTTGGGCTACTGCCATCCACTGATCAATTTTCATGGACATTTTTTCATACATATTTTTACCTTTTCTGTGCATATCAAGAGATAAAAGACCAAAGCCTTTTTCATTGGCTAATTTAGCCAACTTGGCCCAATCTCGGGCCTGACCGCAATGACCGTGCTCAGTAACTAACCAGACACCATTGGCCTCATTGGTTGGTTGGTATGTTTCATAACCAAAAACCCTTTCGCCTACTTCTAGCAAAAAAATTCCGTCAGGTTGACGATCTCCATAAAGAATTTTCTCAGCATCTGGCACTGGTCTAGCTTCAGGAGCGTCTTCTTGCACACCAAATATAGTTTTAAATTCCTTGTTTATAAGTTCTTCCTTTTCTTTAATTTCCTTTTCAAACGGTATTGATGATTCTTTAAATTTCATACCAAATTCTAATATTTAAAATTTTTATGTATTTATAAATAAATCAACCTCTAAAATTTCATTTTACTCTCTTATATCTCTCCACCCTAATTAACCCAGAACAAGGGATAATCTCAATTTTTTAAACTAACTTCTGCCGCGGATTTTTCCTTTGAATAAACTCTGTAATCTGCCTGACGAACTGTTTAGCAGACTTAAAGGATTCCTCTGTCTCTGTTCTAGACACTAAAAGTCCCGGCTCATCATAGGTGAACCGATTTCGTTTCTGACGCATTCTATTAAAATGTCTAACTAATTTAGAAAAATCTGAGGTTAAAATATATTTTGAAAAAATTACCACTGTTTTATGCTGCTGACCATCTGCTGGTCTATAGCCATAAGAAAACATTAAAGCGCGGCTGGCTCTTAGCATAGACAAATACGCATAATTGTATGAAGCCTCAGCGTCAATATCTAAATTAGCTTCTGCCACTTTTAAATCTTTTTGAGCTCTGTTAATATGTTTAACAACCTGATCAAAACCTATTGTTTCTTTTTTAATTAAACCTTCTTTTATATATTCTTTAATAAAATCTTCCATCATATTAATTCTATTTTCTTTTTCTTTAAAATGTTTTCTAAAAATGAATCTTTATTTTTTATCTTTTCCTGAAATTCTTTTCCACTTATCAAAGTATAATTAATTTCTCGACTGAATTTGTTTTCTAGTTTATCTATTGTATTTAAAATATCATCTTCTTTGGCAGAGCCGATTATCATTAAATCAACATCGCTTCTCTTTTGCTCCTGTCCTTGAGCAAAAGAACCATAAATGAATGCTCTGCTGACCCCTTTTATTTTTTTTAAAGATCTACTAAGTGTCCCTTTAATGCCAACAGTTTTAAAAAAAATATTTTTTAACTCAGTATAAAGAGGATGCTTCTCGTTTAATTCAAAAAATCGACTATTGGCTTGATAATGGCTATTTAATAAACCGTCCTCTACTAATTGATTAATGGCTTTTTGGAAAACGCCAGGCTCTTTGCCAAGCATTCGACCTAATTGACGTAAATAAAAAGACCTTTTAGGGTGATTAAAAAAAATTTCTAAAATTAATGTTTGATTTTTAGTAAATTTAAGCAACATATTGATTATATGCTATTTACATACAATTGTATGCTATTTACATACAATTGTCAATAAAAATCGTTTATTTTTTCTTATACCTCTCTACTCTGATTAAGCCAGAACAAGGGATAATCTCAATCTTTTTCTTGGCTAATTCATCTAATATTAAATTCATGCCAATAGAGTCTGAAGCGCTATGACCAGCAATGACTACATTAATGTGGGCTTTTTCTGCTTCCTTGCGATTCTTTTCACTCATATGCATAGCCACCACTGTGCCTATTCCTGCCTGAGCCATTTTCTCATAAATCTTTGAAGAGCCTTCTGTTCCTCCAGTAATTTCTGTTAAAGCGATTTTACCGCAGTGATTTGTTTCTTTGCCGGCAAAAAGCCTTGGCCCAGCCCCTATTTTCATTCCCTGTTGATATTCAGGAATGGTTTTTAATAAATCTAATAACTCTTCTACATATTCTGGTTTTTTCTTTTTAATCAACTTATTTAAAAAATCTGCCACACAATTATCAGCTGGCGTATGCATGCACATATATCCTATTTTTAATAACTTAGCTGCATCTACCACTCGATTATGATTAGCTGAAGAAATTGAACGACTAACTTCTCCCCTTCTTAAATGAACTAAACTTTCGGCAATATTAATCGGTACACCATAAAGAGCTAAAACATCTGATTGAAGTTTCATTACATCATCCAAACCGGTTAAACCTATGCCTCTGGGATGGTGGGCTAAGACCAAATCAACATTACCTAAATGCTTTGCCAAAAGCAACTCACTTACCTCCATGTCAATGCCAGTTAAAATCTTTTTAATTTGTTTTTTTGCCCGTCCTGAGCTTGCCGAAGGATCTACTAAAATTCGGGTGTCAGAATATGGATTTGTTAGTCTTTCTTTGTCAAATTCTTTCTTTTGTTTTACAGACATTTTCTCATATTGCTTTTTTAAATGGGTTAACATTTTTTTCACTTGCCCCTCCCCTCTTAAATCGCTTTCTGTTCCCATTTTAATGGCTAAATTGTAAATTTGTTCAATAGTCATAATAATATAGTTAAAAATAAATCTTACTTTCATTATATGTAAAAATAAGATATTTGTCGAGATTAATTAACTACTTTTCGTAAGAATCGTGCGGCCGCACGATTCTTACGAAGTCTGAAATTCTTTAATAATCTCTTTTATTCTTTCTTTTTCTTTTTCTAAAATTTCTCCATCGTATTCCCCGCTATGAGCTGATACGCCCTGATAAATAGGGGCTTTTTGATCTAAGTGAAGATTAAAAAATCCATTTTCAATATAAATATGAAAACGAGGAAATTGATAACCGCGTAAACGACGAACATAACTTATCTCCCCTGTTCTTCTTCTTAACTCAGCATAGCCGCAACGCTTAATTAGTTTATCAGTATCAATAGAAACAGATGGTATTTTAATTTTCATAAACTTTACTTTTTTACTTGGCAAAACCAAATAGGATATTGCTTATTTAATTCTGAAAAATAACAATCTTTAACAACCCTTTTTTCTAAAATATCAAAATAAAAAGAAAATTTCTTAAGAACTTTTTCTTCATAGTTGATAGCCCAAATCTTATCTAGTGGTTTCCACATTTCCCAAGAATCATTAAGTAATTTTGTAATTTTTTTATTGGTATGTTTATATTTTCCATTCTTCCAATATTTTTTTAATTCCTCCTTAATTTTTGCCGTATCGCTTAATCCTGTTTTAGGGTTAAAAATATCACAAAGAAAATGACAAAAAAGCTCCATGGCTGTATTTCTAGAAATGGGTATTTTGACATATTTTTCCATAACCTCATCAAGTGATCCCTTTCTCCAATCTGAAGAAATAGTTGCTATCTTATGAATAAAATAACCATTTGGTTTTAAAACTCTTTTAACTTCTTTTAAAAATTTATTTTGTAAAAAAATTGGAACATTCCCCCAAACCAAATCTCCTAAAACCACATCAAAATATCCTGAAGGAAAAGGCATATTTGTCCAATTTCCTTTAACAATAATTTCTTTTGGATTCTTTATCTTTGTCAACTCTGTCATTGCTAAAATCATTTCCATATTAATATCAATAATGCTGACCTCAGCCTTAAGGCCAGCTAAAACATCTCTTATTTCTGGCGTTGCTCCTAAAACTAAAGTTCTTGGTTGGCGTTTTAACCCAACAAAAGATTTTTTAGCAAACTGACGATACAGGCTCATTGCTTGTTTAGATGGTCTGCCTGGAGGAGTAAAATATTTTTCCCAGCGTGCGGCAAAAGCTTTCCAAGGATTAGCAAATTTTTCTTGTTTTTTCTTGGACATATTATTTCTTTTTTAAAACGTAAATTGGCCAGTTGCGCGGATTATAATATGGCGTTTCTGGATAATAAATTGATGATATTTTAAATCTTTTCTTAAATATCTGTTCTACTTTCTTTCGCTCTGGAATATAAACTTTTGTTTTATTTGCAATCATTCTATTACAATAACTGTTTCTCTCTTTTTTTGAAATTAATCCTTTTTTATATAACTTTTCTATTTCGGCCCGCCAATCATTAGGAGTGTAGAAATATTTCTTTGAATGATAACAACAAACCTCTAA
>JAHIMV010000020.1 GCA_018896315.1 Patescibacteria group bacterium
GGTGTATTAAAAAATGGTGTTAAAACATATATATCAAAACCAAATAATTTGGCTTTCTTAATAAATTTCAGGGTTTTTATAATATCTTCTCGGGTTTCCTGTGGAGAACCAATAATGAAAGACGCATAAACCTTGATTCCAAATTTTTTAATTGTGTTAATTGCCCTAATACCATGTTGAATTGTAACACTTGGACCCTTAAGATATTCCAAAATTTTGGGACTACCTGATTCCAATCCTAAGCCAATAGATTTCACTCCCATTTTTTTAAGTAATTGAACTATTTCCTCGTTGATTAGATTAGCCCTAGCTGAACAAGAAAAAGTTACTTTGCCTAAAATTTTCTCCTTTTCTAATAAATCAATAATTTCTTTTAATCTCTTTTTGTCAAGAATAAATATATCATCACAAAAATTAATGGTATCTACTTTATAATATTTGACTAAATGTTTAATCTCTTTAACAACATACTGAGCTGAAAAAAATCTAACTTTATCCCAGAAACGACAAGAAGCGCAAAAAGCACATCGATACGGACATCCCCGACTGGTGAATAAATAAGTTTCCCTTCTAATTTTAAGTAAATCTCTGGCTGGTAATGGTATTTTATCTAAAGGGGTAATCAAATCCCGAACTGGGGTTAGACAAATTTTTTTGTCTTCATCTATATATACTATACCTTTAACTCTAGACAGGTCCTCTTTTAATAATTTATGTTTAATCAGAAATAATTCAACTAAATCACAAATAGTTTCCTCTCCCTCGCCTAACACACCTACATCCATATATTCTGTTAAAGAAGCTGGCGACATTGAAATATGAACTCCACCGATGATAACCGGTAAATTACATTTTTTAGCTAATCGGGCGTATTGACAAGCCAAATTATAATTTTGTGTAACCGAACTAAGACCTATCAAATCCGGTTTAAATTTCTTAATCTCCTGCTCCACCCCTCGATCAATTATTTTAAATTGAAAAACCTGATTGCCAAATTTTTGCCTCAAGCTAGCTACTAAATAACCAATCCCAAGAGGCGGATATCTCCTCGCAACTTCTTCACGAAAATCAATAGCATTAATAAATAAAATTTTTGTTTTTTTCATTTTTATTTTTTACAAATGTCGGTTTGAGGACTATCCCCGTTTAAGTAGGAGAAATCCATAAATTTAATGTACAAATTTTCTTTTTAATTTATTTTTTATAAAAAATATTATTTCTTTTGGCCTTGTAAAAATATACTTTATCAAAAGCTTGAAACGCCTTTTTTTTCGTTCTTTTAAAAAAAGACTGTATAAATATTTTAATTCATATCTGTCTAATTTTTCAGACAAAATTATATAATTCTTATAATTATGCAGAAAATCACCATTTAGTTTACTCCAATCCATATCAACAGAAACTAATCCTTTTTGCAGCGCATCTTCCCAAATAGGTGTTCCAGGCAAAGGCAAAAGAACATTAATCTCAAATAAGTCTAATTTGCTTTTTTTAATAAAATCCAATGTTTCTAAAATCTGCTCCCTTGTTTCGCTTGGCGAACCTATAATAAATGAAGCACTAACTTGTAAATTATATTTTTTTAAATATTTAATAGCGGCTATATTGTCTTGCATGTTGGCAAGGTCATCCTTGAGAAATTTTAAAACCGTTTCATTCCCTGATTCAAGACCTAGACAAACTATATCGGCCCCCATCTCCTTAATTAATTTGACTGAATTGTCATTAATAAGGTTGGCTCTCGCTGAAATGGTAAATTTTACTTTTTTATAAAATTTTTGTTCTTTTATTAATTCAACTATCTCTCTCAATCTTTTTATGTCAGCGATGAATAAATCATCACAAAATGTTATTCTAAGCGGTTTATAATGGTCGATAAGATATTTTATTTCATCAACAACATATTTAGCTGAATGAAATCTAACCTTCCCCCAAAATCTCGAAGAAAAACAAAACCTACATTTATAAGGACACCCTCGCGAAGTAAACATATAAAAATTGTCTCCCTTCTTTATGTTCAAAAGAGCTCTGTCTGGAAATGGTATGGAGTCAAGATCGCTTATAAGCGGCCGAGCCTGTGTCTGAATAAGATTATTCTCGCTGTGAAATATTATTCCTTTAATTTTTTTAAGATTTTCTTGTGTAAATTCTTTCTTAATAAACATTTCTACGATTTCACTGAAGGTTTGCTCTCCTTCACCGATAATTCCAATATCCATATTCTTATCTAAACACTCAGGGATGCTACTAATATGACCTTTTCCAATAATCACAATTATGTTTCTTTCCTTGCAAAATTTAGCTATTTCTTTTGCTCTATTGAAATTCTGCGAAACGCACGAAAGCCCGACTATGTCCGGTTTAAAAAAATCTATTTCTTTTTCAGATTGATTATTAATAATCTTAATGTCAATTTTTTCTCTAATGTCTTTTGGTAAAAAAGAAACCAAGTAACCCAATCCTAAAGAATAATATTTAGTTTGAATTTTATTTTCATTATCCAAAATATCAATTAAAAGAATTTTCATATATTATAAATTCTTACTAAAAATTAAAATTCGTTTTATTTTTATTTTTAGGTCAGACTCCATTCAAATCTTCTAAACTTTTTAAAAAGATTTTAATTTCTCTGGTTTTCTTGGTGCCTGGCACCGAAAGCAGGCGACCCAATATGGCTTTATAACTGCGTAATAATGGCGTGATAGTCAATTTACCCAATATATGGGTAAATTTTGCTTATTTACGAATTACGCTATTCCATTTTTGGTTCTATTATTTTCTTTATTTTTTTCTCGTCAATTTTTTCTTTCACAAATTGTATATAATCGCAGAAATCGTCTTTTTGCGGCCGTTTGCCACAAAAAATACTTAAAAATTCTTCTGCGTCAATAATTTGAGATAGTTTTTTCTCTGAAAAAGCGACATTCTTCTTATTCCCAGAATAACATTTTTTATAATAAATTACAAAACTGCTCCAAGTATAATCTTCCGGAGCAGTCACCAAATGAGCTCTATCGGGGTTGCGATGGATATATCTAGAAACTTCTCTAAAATATACTTCATCTTTTATAGAACGTGCATAAAATCTGTCTTGAAAAAGATGGCCGGAAGAATGATAAAGGCGATTAAAATATTTAGCGTAACGAAAATTAATAAAATACATAATCGCCGAAATTGAATCTTCTTTAATCTGAACTTGTAAATGATAATGATTCGGCATTAAAGATAAGGTAAAAATAAAAAAGTGAAAACGCTTTTTAGCCTCTAT
This sequence comes from Patescibacteria group bacterium, assembly GCA_018896315.1. Classification (GTDB taxonomy): domain Bacteria; phylum Patescibacteriota; class Patescibacteriia; order UBA2591; family UBA6264; genus JAHIMV01. The sequence continues at coordinate 3,269 of JAHIMV010000020.1, forward strand.
GAGAATAGACAAAAATTTTTGGAAATCTTGCTTCTTCCTAAAAATCTTTTTTTGATTATTGCCACGACAAACAATATGAATATGGCTGTCCGGAAAATTAATTAGTTCTCGAGGTTTTCTTGGCATAATTATTTTATTTATTTTATTTTTTAATTATCCATCAGTTTACCCAATATATGGATAAATTTAGATTTTGGGCTTAAAACGCTGAGTAAATAAGGGTTTTAGAGGATTACTCATCGGTGCCAGGCACCACTTGAAGGCACCATATCATTTTAAAAAATGCTCTGACAAAAAATTCCTTGCCTTTTTATCTCAAAAATCAATTGATTAATTTTCTATACCCGAAAAGAAAAAGGAAATAAACCCCAGCGCCGATTAAAATAGTTAGAAAAATATTAAGAATATAAATTTGGGATTGGGATATAACAAGATACATAAAAATACTTGAAAACGCAGCTCCAATAATGCTTAGTAAAATCTGCCTATTAAAAGGAAAAATACTGGTAAATCTAAGAATAAATTTAAAAAGTAAGGGCAAGGATAATGCCGAGGCAGACAACACAGCAATGGCTCCACCATAGAGTCCGATTTTTGGAATTAAAATTAGATTCAAAACTATGTTAACAACAGCTCCAAATCCTACAATCCATAAAATCTTTATTTGTTGATTAGAGGCCAATAAAGCTTGACTAAAACTACCGCTTATAAAAACCAAGCCAACCATCACAATCAAAATTTGAAAAACTAAAATAGAGGGCGCAAACTCTGGGGGATAAATAAAACTAATAATTCTTGGGGCCAACGTTATGCCCCCTATCACTAAAGGCATGGCGAGAAATATTGTTGTTTTTGTGTAGAAATTCCAAATGCTCTGAAAATTTTGTTTTGATTCCTTAAAAGAGCGGCTCAAGGCAGGAAAAAAACTTTGAGAAATTAAAATAGATGGTATTAAACATACATTGGCAATTTTCCATGCTGCGTTATACCAGCCAGCAGCAGTGAGTTGACCAAAATAACCAAGGATTATTGATGTAAGGTTGAAATTAATGGCCCCAAAAACACTAACCAAACCTAATGGCCAGGACATAAACAAAAATTTTTTCCAGATGGAAATTTGCCAGAGAATTTTTAAAGGAAAAACTCTAATATGAAAAAACACTAAAGCTAAAACTAAAGAAATCACTCCTGCGAATAAATAAGCATAACTCAAATTTAAAACTGATGGGAATTTTAAAATAACAAAAAAGGCAAAGCATATCAGCAACACAGCTTGCAATATTTTAATTGCGGCTTCGTATTGCATTTGCTGTCGAGCCCGTAATAGCGCATATAAAATTTCACTAAAACTATAACTTAAAATAAAAATTGCTAAAACCCAAATTACTCTTTGAATTAATGGCTCTGGGGTAATAAAAAAAGAACCGAGTAAAATTAATATCAATGTCCCTAAACTCAAAAGAATTTTTAAAGAGAAGATGGATGAAAATTCTTTTTCCTTTGAGCCAGCAAACTCTCGGGTGGTAATAGCAGAAAGGCCAAAATCAGAAAAAACCACGAACAAACTAACAAAAGACAAAGCAAAAGTAAATTTTCCATAGCCAGCAACCCCTAAAATCCGAGCAACATAAATAATTAGACCTAATTTTAAAAGTCTGATTATTGCTTCAGCTATTGCCAGCCAAAAAGTGTTCTTAAAAATTATTTGTTGAGGGCCTGTATTGACAAATAGTAATGATTTTATATTATATTTCATTTTTTAACTATTTATTAATTTACCCAATATATGGATAAATTTAGATTTTGGGCTTAAAACGCTGAGTAAATAAGGGTTTTAGAGGATTACTCATCGGTGCCAGGCACCGTTAAAAAC
>JAHIMV010000021.1 GCA_018896315.1 Patescibacteria group bacterium
ATAATTTGCACCGCATTTGCACCGCATTTGCACCGCATTTATCGTAAGGCGTAATAAATGCCCTTCCCTTTCCCTTTCCTTGTAATTATTCCCGATTGGGACATTTTAGTAAGTTCTCGTAAAGCAGTATCGCTGGAGGTTACTAGGAGTTTAGCGCAGAGATTAGTGGTAATTCTTCCTTCTTTTTCTATATAAGCCAAAATTTTTTTCTGTCTCGGGGTAAGCTCTATTTTTTCTCCTTCTTCAAATTTTTTAAGTAATAAAACGTCAGTCGTTAGAGGAGCGGCTTGTCCGCCGATGTGGCGGGGAGCGACGGGAAAACGTCTGACGTTGACATTAAATTATTTATTAAATAATTTTTTTTGTGGACTAGTTGACTGAATATATTTTTGGATTAGGTTGAATAAATATCTAATATCCTTAAATGCTTTTTCTAAATCTGCTTGGCTGATATATTCATCGGCGCTGTAAATAAAATGATGCCGTTTTCGGCGCATTATATCCAAAAAATTAAATAAATCTTTTAAATTTTGTTCAAGTAAGTCTTCCGATATCTGGAGAAGGGTGACATGTTGAGATCCGCCCTTTGTTCTTAATCCCTTGCTAACAAGCAGAGCTCGAAGAACTTTTATACCGGCATGATAAAGTATAGTAAAACTCCATTTTATGTTGATTTCAGCATTTTTTTTAGCAAAAGATATATCTTCTTCCGCGCTTTTTAGTAATTTATCGGCTTCTGAGAAATTTATCGGAATTTTTTCTAATTTATTTTCTCTTAGTAATTTTTTTAATATATTCATCGACGTTATTGATTAAATTAATTTTGGGTGACTCTATGACAGTCCTAACAAAATAATTATTTTTCATTTTTTCCGCAAATTCTTCTTCACTATAGATAATAAAGTCAATTTCTCTATTTAGTTTTTTTTCAATATTTTTTAGAGATTTTAGTGTTTGAGTATAATTAGGGCTACCAATTATCATTAAATCAATGTCGCTTTTTTCTTTTTCAACGCCTTTTGCGTAGGAACCGTAAATAAAAGATAATTTTATATTTTTTATTTTTTTTAATGTTCGTTCAAGAATACCCTTGATTCCAGTGGTTTTAAAAATAATATTTTTAAGTTCAGAATAAAGTGGAAAATCTTTATTCAATTTGTAATATTTATTATTACCCCTTAAATATTCACTAAAAAGGCCGATTTTCTTTAAAGAAATCAGTTCTCTTCTAATGGAAGTAATATTTTCTTTGATTAATTTTTCAATTTCTCGTAAATAAAAATCTTTTCCCTGATTAGTAAAAAACAGGGTTAGTAACTTAATGCGAGTATTAGAAGAAAATAATGTTTTTAGCATGAGTTTGTATTAGAAATGTATACAATTGTATTATTATTGTATACAAGCGCTATTTGTTTGTCAAGCTAATTTATATGGAATTAGTTGTAGATAACATAGTCAAACGTTAGTCGTTAAAGAGGAGAGGAAGAGGATTGTCCACGGAAGACTAAAATCCCATCTGATCTTTTTTTAACCCCGTCCGCCAAAGGCGGACTTGGGTATCATGTCTTTTATTCCTGATTACCCAATTCCCGAAGGTATTCCGTAGCTCAAAGAGCGAAGGATACCCAAGTACCCAATTTTTTATCCAAATGTTCAAATGCCTGCCCCGTAGTCAAATCTGAAGGATTTGTACTACTGGGGTTCCAATGTTACCATGCTCTAAATCTATAATACAAAATTCCGAAATATTCATGAAAAGCTGAATCAACATTTTTTAAATTGTTTGCTTTCGGGAAAAAATCAAACAAATCATATCCGCTTTTCTCGCACTTAAAATCAGTTGGCGCGGGAATAGGATTAGTGTTATTTTTTTCAAATATCCACATAGAGCGGGGGAGATGGTAAGCAGATGTGATTAAGAAAAACGGCTCTTGTCCAAGAATTTTTTCAATGTTTTGGCTGCTTTCAAATGTTGTTTTTGATTCATCCTCTAAAAATATATTTTTATTAGGTATTCCGCGTTCAACTAAATAGTTTTTTAATTTAAGGGCTTGATTTTGCTTACTTAGAAAATTTCGTCCAGCAATATAGATTAATGGTTTTTCCAGCTTTAAATTATAGAGTCTTAAGGCTTCGCTGGCTCGCAACACATCGCTTTCAGGCCCGCCCAAAAGCAAAACAATATTGTTGGTTTGCTGAAATTCATTTTGTTCCAATCTTGCGTATTTATTTTCTAAAGGGCTGATAATCAAATCAGACACAGGAGTAATAGAAAAAAGATAATATAAAATAATGCCGACAATAACAAGAAATTTTCCTATTTTTTTCCTTTTTAAAAAAATGAATCCAATAAGGATAAATAACAGTATAAAAACGCTTGGTAATAAAAATTGTTGGAGAATTTTAAGTAAGAGCATGTTAAATCTTTGTTATTTTTTTGAAAATTCAAAATTATTTATTCAAGTATCTAAATTATTTTGTTTTATAAAATTCATCAATAACTTGAATAACGTACTTTACTTGAGTATTGGTCAATTCAGGATATAAAGGAAGGGAAATAACCTCTCTGGCCATTTGTTCTGTTTTTGGAAGATGAAAACGATGTAAGTCTTTTAATGCTTTTTGTTTATGATTTGCAATAGGGCTGGAAATAATTGTTTCAACCCCTTTCTTTTTTAAATAAAGAGCAAGTTTATCTCTTTTTTGGGCTCTAATTACATAGTTTTGATATACATCAAAAAAGAGTCCTTTTGTTTTAGGAGATGGAGGTAGTTTAATTTCTTTTATTCCCGAGAGTCCTTGATTATAAATATCAGCTAATTCTCTACGTTTTTTAATCCAAGTAGAGAAATATTTAAATTTCACATTAAGAATAGCTGCTTGCAAGTTATCTAGACGACTAGTAAAACCATAACAATCAATTTTATCTTTAGTTGCCCTGCCATGATCTCTTAAAAGAATAATTTTTTGAGCAAAAGATTTGTTATTTGTACACACCATTCCACCATCTCCAAATGTTCCGAGTATTTTTGCTGGATAGAAACTAAAACAGCTTGAAAGACCAAAAGACCCAGCCTTTTGCTTGTTAAAACTAGCCCCAAGAGATTGAGCCGCATCTTCAATGATTTTTAGATTATACTTTTTAGCAAGGCTCATTATTTTTTTCATATTACAGGCCCGACCATTAAAATGAACAGGAAGAATGGCTTTTGTTTTTTTCGTAATAGCTGCTTCTATTTTGTCTGCATCCATATTATAATCATCTCCAACTTCGATTAAGACGGGCTTGGCGCCACAGTGAACAATAGATGCTATGGTGGCGAGAAAAGTATGAGAAACTGTTATAACTTCATCACCTCTCTTAATCCCAGCTGCTAGTAATGAAAAAATTAAGGCGTCTGTACAACTATTTACGCCTATTCCATATTTTAACCCTAAAAAAGAGGCGATACTGTTTTCAAATTTTGTTACATCATCACGGAGTATTAAATCACCATTAGACAAAACTCTTGTCATTGTAGCATCAATTTCTTTTTTAATATTTTTATATTGGAGTGGATAATTTACAAATGGAACTTTATATTTCATATTTTTTATTTATTTTTTATAGTATGTAATATATTTTTATAAATTTTTTCAGGACTTAAACCATATTTATCATAAAGATATGGGAGATGACCAATATAACAAGAATATTTATCAGGAAGAGCTATTTTTTTAAACATCCCTTTGTATTTGCTTTCTAAAAGTATTTCAGCCACAGATGTTCCTAATCCACCAATTAAACTATGTTCTTCAATAACAAATATATATTTATGAGTTTTGCTTATTTTTTTTATCAAATTCTCGTCTAATGGTTTAATAGTATGAATACTTACTAATGTTGGCTTAATTTTTTTCTTTTTTAATTTTTCTAAAGCGATTTTAGAATTATAAAGCATCGACCCGGTTGTAATTAAACAAATATCTTTTCCATATTCAACTATTTCTCCTTTACCAATCTTGATTTTTGGATCAGTTTTATAAACTGATTCATTTGCTTGTTTTGGCAAACGAATATATATTGGACCAGGATAATTAATTGATTGTTTGGCTATTTCTTCTGCTTCTTTAATATCACCTGGTGCTATTACAGTCATATTTGGTAAAGCTTTCATTATGGCAAAATCTTCAATAGTGTGATGTGTCATTCCTTCTAGACCATAACTTAAGCCAGTTCCACCGCCTAAGAGTTTTACATTAAGGTTATGAAAACAAATATCTACACGAACCTGTTCAAATGCTCTCATAATCAAAAAAGGAGCAATAGAATAGCAATAAACGTTTTTTTCACTTAATGATAAACCAGCAGCAATGCTAATCATATTTGCTTCAGCAACTCCAATATTAAAAAATCTTTTAGGACAATTTTTTCTAAAATCATCAAATAATTTAAAGCCCAAATCGCCAGTCAATAAAAAGATATTTTTATTAGTTTTGGCTAGTTGAGTAAATTTTTTTACAAAAATATTTTTCATATCATTATAATTCTTTTAAAGCTTTTTTATATTCATTATCATCAGGACAGCGATAATGCCACAGAAGTTTGTTTTCCATAAAAGAAACTCCTTTTCCTTTTATAGTATTTGCAATAATAACGTTAGGTCTATTCTTCTTAAAAGGGATTTTTTCCAAAGCGTTAAATATTTGTTTAAAATTATGTCCGTTTATTTCTTTAACGCCCCAATTAAAAGATTGCCATTTTTTGCTCAAAGGTTTTAAATTTATTACATCTTTAACCCTACCTAATGCCTGAATTTTATTATAGTCAACAATAGCGACTAAATTATCAAGCTTATGTTGCGCCGCAAACATAATCGCTTCCCAATTAGAACCTTCATTAAGTTCACCATCAGCTAAAAGAATATATATTTTTTGTTTTGACTTATTATATTTTGATGCTAAAGCCATACCAACCCCAAGAGAAAGACCATGTCCAAGAGAACCAGTAGAAGCCTCAATTCCTCTTTTTATATCGCGATTTGGATGATGCTCTAATGTACCTCCATCTTTAGCGAAACCATTAAAAAATTTTTTGTCAAAAAAACCCTTATAAAATAGGGTAGTGTAAAAAGCGGAACAAGCGTGTCCTTTGCTTAATATGAATTTATCTCTGTTTTTATTTAAAGGTTTTTTAGGGTTAAGTTTAAGATGTTTAAAGTATAGAGCAACTAATATTTCAACAATAGAAAAAGAAGAGCCAATATGCGTACTTTTTGTTTTATAGCTTATATCAAGAATTTCTTTTCTTATTTTTTTAGCTATATTTTCGTATTTTTTTAACTGTTTTTCAGATAAATTCATGTTTTTATTATATCTTTGTAAGGAACAAATGTCAACCAAACTGCTATTTAAAGATTATTTGGATAGTTTTTAAAATAATTTTTAAATCAATAAAAAAAGAATGGTTCTTAACATATTCTAATTCAAGACGGTGTTTTTCAGGCCTAATTTTTTCTTGGTATGTTTTATGAGGATTTTTACTACCTTTTAGAATTTCTCCTTCGTTTCGGAATTTTATTGATGCCCAATCAGTAATTCCAGGTCTTATGCTTAAGATTTTTTTTTCTTCCTCGTTATAAGTTTTAACTTCTTCTAAAACTTC
>JAHIMV010000022.1 GCA_018896315.1 Patescibacteria group bacterium
ACCTAGATTCTACTCTGAATCCGAACACTGTGGTAAAATAAAATAGAAATTTTTAATAAAAAATATGATGAAAAAAAAGTGGTAAAAAGTTTAGTCATTTTATTCAAACTGATAGAGATGAAATCGCTATACTTTTAGAAAAAAAATATTCACTTAGAAATATCGGTTATGCGATAGACCATTCTGCTTCAGCAATATGCGATGAAATTCAAATCAATAGTGTCAAGGGAATTTATAATTCACACAAGGCGCAGCATAAAGCATATGTCCGAAGGCGCTACGCGAGTTTTAGGGGGCAAAAAATTATTGCAAATAAGAAATTAAGATCATTCGTTGAAAGCAGCTTGCTTGACGGACAATCGCCCGAAGCCATCAGCGGAAGAATTAAATATCAAGAAAAGAATATTCCGTTCGTTTCTAAAGATGTGATTTATCAATATTTGAGAAGTCCTTATGGAAAAATAATCGGACTCAAGCTCAAAAAGAAAAAGCGCCCCAAAGGACGCCGAAAAGCAGCTCAATTAAAAGATAGAGTGTTTATTGATAAAAGACCTAAAATCATTGATAATAGGGCAAGAATTGGAGATGTTGAAGCTGATTTTATCGTCTCGGGCAGGGGCGGCAAGGGAATTCTCCTGACAGTAGTTTGTCGAAAAACAAGGATAGCATTTTTAGAAATTATTTATGATGTTTCCATCGACGAAGTTCACAAAGCTTTCGTAAAAATCAAAAAAAGATTTCCTGAAATGAAATCTATTACCACGGACAATGACATTCTATTGCGGATGCATAAAACTTTGGAAAAGTTATTAAATCTAAAAATATATTTTTGCCACGCATATCATTCTTGGGAAAAAGGAAGCGTGGAAAATTTGAACAAGCAGATCAGAAAATATATTCCTAAAGGAAGCGACTTATCAAAATACGATGAAGAATTTATTTCCTTAGTCGAAGAAAAATGCAACGACAGATTTATGAAAATTTTGAAATATAAATCGCCGACAGAAAAATTAAAAGAATACCGAAAAAGAAAACTAAACGCAAAAAAACAACATCAAAATGTTGCGAAGAGAAAATAATTGTCAATTAACCTAAAATATCAAGTGTTCGGATTGACCCTAGCGGGTAGGAAACTATAATATTATTAAATTATCATTATTATATATTAAAGTCAAGAGCGAAAAGAGCTTCTCCCCCCCATACTATCTCTGCAATCATGGTCACCGATCGCATTTTTTTGGCAATCCTTGAAAATAACCAAACAGCCGATGAAAGTGTAGTAATTCCAAAAACTTTGAGACTATGCATGAACGGCAAGAATGTTGTAAAAAAAAGTAAACATAAAGACCATTGCATAAAGCAACGGTCTTTTTTATTTCCGCTTATTTTTAATGCCTCAAGTTTTCATACTTCCAATATTCAATTTCAAATTGTATGATAAGTGGATTTTTAACTTGAAATTCAGATAAAATTTTCTTTTTTAAAATATAATTTGTTAGTCCATTATAACATTTCCAATAAAAATCATTTTTTTCTTCCTGAGATAATTCAAAACTTTTTAACAAAGAGGTCGAAATATTTTTAAATTTTTTATCTTTTATTAAGAATTCCTTTTGATAATATTCATGTACTAAAGCTCTTTTTTCTAAAATAGCTATTAACTCAACAAAATGTTCAAAAACTTGTAGATCATACCATTTTTGATTAAAAAAATTCTTTCTTAGTGGCGCCTTCGTAGCAACTCTAATCTTTCTCCATATGATAAAAACTAAATACAAAACGACCTTTTTATAAATTTCATCGTGCGTAAAAAAATGGTCATCAATTTGAGCCTGCAAGTATTTATATTGAACTCGCAATACTTTATCATAATCAACCTTTCTATTATAACTCAAACCAGTCTCTTCAATCAGATAATATTCTTTATTATGACCGTTTTCATTTAAATATTGAAAGATTAAATCCAATTTCTTCATAGGCCCTATATGATCTTTAAAATATAGATTACTTTTTACTAAACTTTTTTTGTTTATTTCAATATAAAAACCATTATCTATATATCTTTTTAATCTCTTATTAATAAATAACTGAGAGCTATATTTATCAATTAAAATTTTTATCCATTTA
>JAHIMV010000023.1 GCA_018896315.1 Patescibacteria group bacterium
TCTGCTTTAAATCTATTATAATCTTTAGTAAAATATCCATATTTACCGCGCAAACTCATAATTTCTTTTATATCGTTTAATGTCATTATTCCCTCATTGTTATAGCTTAAAAATATATATTTTACTTTTGCTTTCAAAATCAAATCTTTAAAACTTTCTTTGACTTGCGTTCTTGAACAATAAGATGATCTTTGGTTTTCATAATCTCGCAAGCCGGTTTTGCCGTGTATTTTTGGATTATCGTATTTAGCGATAGTTTCTAAAATATGGTAATTTGTTGCGTATTGCCTGTGATTATACGGCGGATCTAAATATAAAATATCGCCTTTTATTTTTTTTGCTAAAATATTTATATCTTCATTATAGACTTTGTGCTCTTGATTATTGATAAATAATTCAGCAGGCTGCAAGACAAAACTTTTCCGCGCGGATTTTTTTAATTTTTTTAAAAACGCCCCGTAGACAGAAGCGGTATTCGCCCTCTTATCTATTGATTCAATTAAACTTGCAAGCAAAAAATAATATTCACTATTATTTATCAATTTTTCTTTTTTCCATTTTTCAATTTTTTGCCTAATCGCGTCGCATTTCATTCCGTTCGTATCTGAAAAATATTGCCTTTGTATTTTTTTACTGCTTGTTCCTCCTAAACAATAATTTTTATAAATAAACCCTTTTGCGCCTTTCAAATTTAATAAATAACCGCAAACAAAATTCTTTCTTTCTTTTGTATTAATGTTTTTTAATGCTGGCAATTCTTTTGATAATTTTAAAAATCTTAATTCCTTATGGTTTTCAATATAATGCTTGTTTAAAACATAGCTATAATATTGAATGTCATTAGCAATAATTTTATATCCTTTTTTCTTAAAATAATTCCCGACTATTCCGGTACCGGCAAACAAATCACAAAAAACACGGCAGTTTTTACCTGCCCCGTTTTTTGCGGGGTCAACTACTTTATTAATTGAATTTTCTAAAAATCCAAGGAGGGATAATTTTGAGCCGATGTAGTTCATTTTTATTGTCCTTATTTATGCTATAAATTTTTTAATTTTCCTTTAATTTATTTCTAATCTTTTCTATATATTCTTCTTTTAATTCTATATCTTTTTTGAGAATATCTATTTCTTTGCAATATTCCTCTATTTTTTCATTCTTTATATCACAACGAGAATCCATCTCATCTCTCATTTTATTTTTACCTATACCATATCCTATTATTCCTGCAATAAATATTAAAAACATTAGTCCATATTCTCTAATTACTATAAATTTTCTAAAAAGTATTATTGTTAATATAATATTAAAAACAATAAATAATTTCCAAAAATGTTTTTCAGTATATTTTATAATTTTTTTGCAAATTTTCATATTTTTTAAATAAATAAAATATTATTTACCCTTTTTTATCTTTCTCCAATAAATCCACGGGCTCAACCCCAAAAAATTTAGCCAATTCAACGACATTGCTTTTTATTGGGTTGTATTTCTCTGATAAAATATTAGAAAGCTGGTTTTTGGAAATACCAAGCATGCGGGCAAGTTCAGAAAAATTGTCAATTTTCTTTTTGGCCATAAGCTCTTTTATTTTAAACCTATTTATCTGCATATTTATAGTATCATAGAAATTAACTTTATACAAGTTTTTTATTAACTACTTATTTTTTATAATCTTATTTAGCTCTTCTCTCCATTTATAAGGACTAAACCAAAAACAGCCGTCACATCCTTTTTTGTCATGCTTATTAATTTTTTTATCCCATTTTTCATCTCCTTTAAACCAAAAATAAATTCCTGGGAAATTTCCTCTTCTTCCTGTTTTGTAACATTTTTCACAATGCCTGGATTTTAAAAGATTATTACTTCTTGTAAAAAGAATAAATTTATCTTTAATCTCTTTTTCTGACATGTCTGATTTGTTTTCATCTTCGTTTTTATTCCATCTCACTTGCGGAAATTTATGATCTACTTCCATTTCTCTAGGCATCATTTTTCTTAAAAATAACGCTTCTTCAAATTTTAAAACTTCTTTTATTTTTTTAGCTAACTTTTGTGGCAGTCCGGATCTAATCTGTGTATCCTCCGAAATTATTAAAGATTTCAACTTTCTATGAACAGTTTTATTTTTACACTTTTCGCAAAAAATAGTTTTATAAAGATTACCCTTTTCATCTGTGTCTAACTGAATGCCACTTTGCCGCCAAACTTGCCAAGTTTTTGCCTGCCCGGACTTTAACTGACATTTGGTGCAATGCCATTGAAAATCACTCATCGTCTTGAAGTCTTCATAGCTTGTTGTTTTATCTTTGAATGGATTTTTATTTGCCATAATTTTAATATTTAAAAACTAAAATATACTCATGCTTAAAAATATAATAATCGCTTGAAAGCGCGCGGTATCTCCAAATCGCTTCTTTATTTTGCTTAGCGCGATTGCCAGCCATATTCTTAATTATAACACTTTTCAAAGTTAATCCTAATTTTTGCGCTTCATTCATACAATAAAATCCCAGCGGAATCCATTGCCCCTTTGTGTATTTATCGCCGATAACAATAGTCAAGTATCTGCCTTTTTCCAAAATTGAAATGGTGTTTTTTAAAACCAGCGAAAACTTGCTTAAAAATTCTTTTAACGATTTTGCGTTAGATAAATCTTCTTTATAACTGCTAAACTTTACTATATCAGCATACGGCGGATGTAAAATTGCCAGCTGAATATTTTTCTTTTTATGCTTTTTAAAAATTTCTTTTACTTGCTGAAAAACATTTTCATCAGTGCTATCGCCGGCTAGTAATTCAGAAAAATTATTTTTTTGATCCAAGTTTTTTTTAATTTGATTAATTAAACTTTTCTGAATATCAACCCCGATAAAACTTCTGTTCAAGCTCTCCGCTTCATAAGCTGTTGTACCGCTTCCCACAAACGGATCAAAAACAACATCGTTTTTCTTTGTGTATCTTAAAATAAATTGGCGCGGTATTTGCGGAATAAAATTTCCGTGATAAAAACCATTATGCTTCCCTGATTTATCCCTCTCTGGGATAACCCAAAGACTATCAGTTAAAATTTCTGATTCTTTCCAATTTTTCAAATCTAAATCATTAAAAATCGGCATGAATATAATGCTTTAAAGTAAAAACATTTTAAAACCTTTATTAATCTCCTACCCTCACTCTACCATTTCCCCTAAAATTTTTCAATCCAAACAAGGCATTAAACGCCTGCCATAAACCCATAACACAACTTGGCTCTTTTGGTGCAAATGAGCCGAGTTTTAACATATAAAAAACTTAAATTTTTCAATCTTGGCAAAACGTTAAACACCTTCTATAAATCACTCCGATAATAAGGCTAATTTGGCGCAAATTGTCCTTATTAAAAATTTACAATAAAACAGGGCAAACGCCCTGTTTTATTTTCTGTGGGTGATAGATGGGAATTGAACCCACGGCCTCTTGGACCACAACCAAGTGCTCTAACCAATTGAGCTACTATCACCATAAATGCCTAGCGCTAACCGCCTGGCATGGCCAA
>JAHIMV010000024.1 GCA_018896315.1 Patescibacteria group bacterium
GCATATTTTTAGTGTAGTAGAAAAGCTAGACGAAGGTGGCGTTTTCAATTTTGTTATTTCAGATAGACAGACAATCCCAGAAAAACACGCCATCGAAGCTGTACAAGCCATGATAAGTATTACCGAACAATTATTTCGGCATGTATATGGATGGATAAATGTAAAGAATAAAAAATCGTAAGCGTTTTATGAAAATTTGGCCAACAAAAAAATTAGGAAAATAAATTTATGGGAAATAAAATTGAGTTAGAAGCGAAAATTGAAAATTTCGAAAAGAATCAAAAATACAAAAGAGATGTAGAAGATGGGTGGGAAAAACACGCTGAATTTTTAAGTCGCTACCCGTTTCGGAAAAATCCGGAACAAATTGATAATTTATCTCCGCAAGACATATACAATCCCGGTGGGGAATACTTTTTTGATTGGATCGAACATAAATTAAAAGTTTAGGCCATCTTTCCATTGGTAGCGCAAAGGTATGGGAAAACGCGAGAGATAACGCAAAAATATTAAAAGAATTATTGAAAGTGGTAGTTAATAATTCTTTGTCAATATCAGAAAAGATAGATAGTTACTGGGAAGATATTAAGGGTTTTGGAGGAGATAGGCATATTGCTAAGAAAATCCTATTTTGTTATTACCCGGAAAAAATCATCCCTGCGTATAAAACTGAGGATTTAGAGGAACTTACTGAAGCGCTTGATTTAGATTACCGAGAAAAATCTCGCGAAGAATATAAAGAAGAATATGACTTGTTGTCTGTGGGTCAAAAATTTGAATTGTTTAACAATTTATTTCTTTCCTTTAAAAATCAACATCCTCAACTAAAGAATTTTGATAATGGACTATTTGTTGGATTTTTATACACGAGTTTTCCTGTTTCTAGAATCATTGATAAGCAGACAAATAGGGCAGGGCCGGGGAGAAAATTTAAACCGTTTTCACCTTTTGGCTTGGTATCCGAACCAAAATATGAACAAGAGGTAGTCTTTTTGTTTTCTAAATTTCATATTAAATTAGGGTTTCCTTTGATAACTAAGATAGCTCCAGCGTTTCCGGATGCAGAAGCTTTAGATGAAAAAGGCAGACATAAAAAGATTGAATTTGAGGTAATGTCCAGTGATTTTATAAGCCACGGGCACAATTCAAAAGATTGCGACTATATTATTTGTTGGGAAGATAATTTAACCGAAGAACAAAAAAAGCGCAAAGAATTGCCGCAAGTTATTTCTTTAAAAGAAGAATTAGGCAAATAAATTTATGTTTAAAATTGATTATTTAGAAAAATTAAAATTATTAAAGAGTAATAATATAATTAAAAAAATCACAACGCATTATTTTTAAATATATGTTGCAAAAGACAATAGTTTCTTTAGCGAAATAAAGGGTGTCAGGAACCTTTTTGAAAAAAGTTGAGGAGCTCGGCCTCTTAAATAAATTTGTATACAGAGATATATGATTTATCACGATCCTAATTTTAGAAAATTTGTTGACCATGGTAATAGCGATGGGATTTGGTATACCATTCGCTTTCTTGGCGATTCTAATGATGCTATTAAATTTAGAATGTCTTATCATAGCGGAAACATTTGGGGCAAAAAAGGCATACAAGATAAAAAATATGTTTCTTGTTGGTATAGAGATGTTTCTTTATTCAGATCAGAATTTACAAAACTTGACTTCCATAATGAAGCAGAAGCCATGACTTGTTTTACAGAAGCCATTAATGAGTTTAATAAAGTAGAAAATTACAGAAATTTTAGAAATAAGGCTAACGCTTATTTGATTAAGAAAGCAAGGAAAACATTAGGTAAGATTAAAATAAATATTTAAATAGTAATAAGTAAGTATACACTCTATCAAAAGAATTCTGATAAAAGATAATTCAAAGATATGACTAAAAAATTTATACCACCCGTTTTATTCCAACGTTGCAATTTTATAATTGAAAATACTCAAGGGCATAATCTTCCTAAACTTATTGCCAATAAAAAAGATATGGCTACACTTGTTTTTAACACGTAAGGGACAGCGACCATTCCTTTTTAGCCCTTTGTTAAGCCAAAGCCAAGTGAGAAAAGTTGAGAAGCCGAGCTCCTCAAGAAAACCCCGAAAATTTAATTGAAAAATAAAATTTTGAAATAATGATTAATAGAGAAAATATAGTTTATGTTTTTATTGACGCTTCTAATTTATGGGAGGCTCAAAAAGCCAAGGGGCGATTTTTTGATTATGGAAAATTAAAAAATTTTATTAAAAATAAATTTAAGACCTCTACAACTGAAGTTTTTTATTATTCTGCTTATCCAGCCGATGGAACAAGGGATTATAGTTTAGAAGGTCGGCATAAATTTTTTACATTTCTCAAGAAAGGTTTAAGTTTCACTGTTCGTAAAAAAAAGTTAAAACGTATAAGCATTATAACTCCCGAGGGAGAGTCAATAGAAGAAAAAGGAAATATGGATGTTGAGATGACGATTGACATTCTACATAATATAAAGAAATATGACACAGTGGTATTATTTAGCGGTGATTCTGATTTTTTAGCATTAGTGACTTATTTGCGCGTAAGAGGTAAAAAAGTTTATATCTTTTCATCTAAAAATAATGTCTCCGAAGAATTGCGGACAGGAGGAGACGGATACTTTGATGTTTTATGTGATATAAATGAAGATATTTGGGGGAGAGAATTAAAATATCGTCCAAAATAAAAAGCAACCCTCTGTAAAGAAGGTTGCCCTTGGATGTAATACCCTTTCGGTTTTATGAACAAAACCGAAAGACATAATCATTATAATTCATTTTGGACGTTTGGCAACAAAGTTATCCACAGGTTAGCATTTGTAAAAATTTGAAAAAATTCATAATAATAAGGGACAGCGACCATTCCTTTTTAGCCCTTTGTTAAGCCCAAGCCAAGTGAGAAAAGTTGAGAAGCCGAGCTCCTCAAGAAAACCCCGAAAATTTAATTGAGCCCTGAATCTAAAACTTTGTTGACCTCTAGAGGTTAACGTTAGAAATTAAAGTTGATAAGTTTAATACAAAATTAGAAGAAATTATAAATTTTCTAAAAAGCAAACAAGTATGAAAATCAACGAAGCAATATCAATAAATCTAAAAATTATCAAAAATAAACTAAAAAATTTATGCCAAAGAAAAATAAAAAAATAGGCGATAGCAAAATTATTATTTATAATTCCAAAGACGGGGAGGCGAAATTGGAAGTTCGTTTGGAAAATGAGACCGTTTGGCTTTCGCAGAAGCAGATGGCCGAGCTTTTTGATTGCAGTGCGGATAACATTAGCTTGCATCTAAAAAATATATTTAAAGAAGCTGAACTTAGTGAAAATTCAGTTACCGAGAAATACTCGGCAACTGCCTCTGACGGCAAAAATTATAAAGTTAAGCATTATAATTTAGAAGCGATTATTTCCGTTGGTTATCGCGTTAATTCCTCGCATGGCACCCAGTTTCGCATTTGGGCGACGCAAAAATTAAAAGAATATGTTATTAAAGGTTTTACGATGGACGATGAAAGATTGAAGCAGGGCGGAAAGTGGGCGCGGTATTTTGAAGAGCTTTTGCAGAGAATCAGGGATATTCGCTCAAGCGAAAGGAATTTTTATCAAAAAGTGGCGGATATTTATGCCACGAGCATTGATTATAAAAAAGATAAAGAAATGACCCAAAAATTTTTTTCTACTGTGCAAAATAAAATACATTACGCCGTGCATGGACAAACTGCCGCCGAAATGATAGCCAAGAGAACGGACAGCAAGAAGCCGCTGATGGGGCTGACAAATTTCAAAGGAGATTATATTACTGCCAATGATATTGCCGTTGCTAAAAATTATTTATCCGAAAATGAATTAAAAAAATTAAATTTAATTGTATCTCTTTATCTTGACTTCGCGGAATTGCAGGCTGTTGAAGAAATACCGATGAAAATGGCTGATTGGATAAAAAAATTGGATGAATTCTTGAAAGCGAGCGAAAAAAAATTATTGAATAACGCGGGAAAAATGAGCCATGAGCAGGCTATGGAAAAAGCTGATGCAGAATTTGAAAAATATAAAAAAGAGCAAGACAAGAATTATATTTCAGATTTTGATCGCGAAGTTAAAAAATATTTAAAGAAAAAAGATAAATAATCACGATAAAAAGGGGACTAGTATGTTAAAATAATTCTCTAAGATGTTGCTTTGTGATAAACTACCAGGTAGGAAATGGATAATGCTTTTGGGGACTTGCGGATTTAACGCTCAGGGACAGATTGCAGTCCATTTCCTACTCTCGCTAGTATGAACAAATAGAATATTGCCACTCCGATGTCCATCGGAGCAAGGCCAAAATACTAGTGTTTCGCTGGCGAAAAGATCTAATTTGCTTAATTTAAGGACTATGAGCAACATCTTAAAGCCTCTTAAAACTGAGAGGTATCCAAATCAGTTTTTGTATGTTGGTATGGACATACATAAAGACAACCATACCGCCTGTTTAACCAATTGTTTTGGCCAAGTTCTTTTAGAAAAAGAAATTAAGAATTCTAAAGAAGATTTTAGCCAATTAGCTAAACGAGTAGAACGATTATCAAAAGAGGGTGGACTTAAACCAATTTTTGGCCTGGAGGACAGTTATGGTAATGGGTTAAGATTAGCTACTTTTCTCAAAAGACAAAGATTTGAAGTAAAAATGGTTTCTCCGGTTCTGGTTGATAGAGAACGTAAATACGAAACGCACCCAGAGAAATCAGATTCTTTGGATGCGCTCGGGGTAGCAAAAGTCTTGATCCAGAGGATTGACAGCTTACCCAATTACAGTATAACACCCGAAGATGAATTGTCAAAAGAAATTA
>JAHIMV010000025.1 GCA_018896315.1 Patescibacteria group bacterium
ATAGTTATAAATTTCATCAAAAATGTATTTATAACAATGTTTATTGGGGAATTCATTTAGGAGAGGACATTGATCGGCCAGCCGGAACAAAAGTAATGAGTATTGGACGGGGAAAAGTTGTTTATTCTGATATTCATCCAGGAAACGAGAAAAAAGGTAATTGGGGCAACATTATTGTTATCGCCCACAAAAATCCAAAAACAAAGAAATCATTTTTTTCATTATATGCTCACTTAAAAAAAAGGAACGTTTTAAAGGGAGATAATGTTAAGTTAGGTAAAGTTATTGGGACGATTGCTAAGAGTAATACTCCAGAAAATGGCTGGTGGAAAGAAGAACATTTGCATTTTTCCATTTATATAGGTCCTTGGAGATATAAAATTTTACCCGGTTATTGGAGAAAAGATCAAAATCTTACAAATTTATACTATTGGCAAGAAGCGACAAAATTCATTAATAATTATAATATAAGGAATTATGGAAAAAGACTCATTAATTAGGACAATTTATCTATATGCTTTTGCTTTGCTCGGTTTAATATTTTTATGTATTAGTGGGATTCGGTTTTTAGACATGGGTTTAAAAGCGTTTGTTTTTACTAAAGCAGAAGAACAAATGAAAATAGATTATGCCCGACCAGTTACACCTTATTCTTATGAGAAAATAAAAGGATTAGAAACTGGAGAAGTGAGTTTAACGAACGATGAAATGGCTGAAATTAGGCAAATAACACAAGAGTATGAAAACTGGGAAGAAAGAAGTGAAAAGGTGGACCCAGTCACCTCTAATAGACATCGAACTGCTTCTTCTAGTTTAGCTATGATTTTAGTTGGTTTGCCTCTGTATTTATATCATTGGAGTGTAATTAAAAGAGAGACTAAAGCTTAAGTAAATCTGTGGATAAGACAAATTGACGGATAAAGTATATTAATATATACTAATTATAGGTGTCACAGACAGTAGGTGTCCTGAGTTTATTAAAGGGCTTAATTTTCCACCTTCGCCAAGGCTACGGTGGACTGGCCTACCTAGACATTAATATTTATTTGATATTTTTAGTCTGTGGCCTCAGACTATTTTTAAGTTATTTGTCTAAATTTTCAATCCTGAGCTTGTCGAAGGTGCAGAAAATTTAGTTACAAATACTTAACCCTGTTAAATAATTTTACCCTGTTAAATGGGCTCTGCCTAAAATCTAAAAGATTTTATTTAATAGGGTAAAATTAAGATTTGAGACACATCAAAAAGGGCAAGTGAAATCAACGAAAGATAGAAGGCCGTTAAAATTGATTTATTTTGAATCTTGTTTAAATCGAAAAGATGCTATGCATAGAGAAAAATATTTTAAAACCTATTTCGGCAAAATATATTTAAAAAATCGTCTCAAATCTTATTTAACAGGGTGCTCATAAATCTAACAAATTTTTTTATCCTGTTCTAAAAATTTGAGATTTATGGCATATGGCGACCCCAGCCCTAATTTTACGGGGTAGGGCGGAGGCAGCAAACTCCGACTTTGTCGGAGGTCCTATTCGGACACTTTGCTGCGAAAGTTAAAAAGAGAACAAAAATATATTTTATTAAAAAATTATATATAATAGTAAAATTAGGGCGGGGTGCTCATAAATCTAACAAATTTTTATTCACCCTGTTCTAAAAATGGAACCTTTGGTTCCAATTTGGAGCCTTTCAGGCTCCCAATTGTAGAGATTTATGGCAAAAACAAAACAACAAAAACAACAAACCATTAAAGACCTTACAGATCAATTAAGTAAAATGAAAAGCTTGGTCTTTATTGATTATTACGGACTTAAGGCTAATGAAATTAATCAACTAAGAAGGCTGTTAGAAAAAAAAGAGTGCCAATATTTGGTTGCTAAAAAAACCCTTTTAAAGTTAAGTTTAAAAGAAATGGGTTTGGATAATATTAATTTAGATAAAATTAAAGGCGGTGTTGGATTAGTTTTTGGCTTTGAATCAGAAACAGCCCCAGCTAAATTAGTGGCTAATTTTGCCAAAGAACATGGGGAGTTGAAGATTCAGGGCGGTATTTTTGAAAAAGAATTTGTTAATGTGGAAATGGTGGAAAGATTATCAAAATTACCAAATAAAGCAGAACTACTCGCTCAATTTGTCGGCACAATTAAAGAGCCAATCAATAATTTTGTTTATGCTTTAAAAGGTAACTTAAAAAACTTGTTGTGTGTGTTGGAAGCGATTGGGAAACGTTAGAATTAATCTAATTAGCTTAATTGACCTAAAAACATTTAAGATACAATAACCAAGAAACAATAACCAAACCCTTAGGTCCGTCCCGGACGGGTCTAGGACAATAATCAATAATCAATGACCGAATAACCAAAGCGTTTGAATATTGAATATTGGAATTTGGAATTTGTTTGTATTTTGTATCTTGGTTATTGGTTATTTTAGGATTTAGGATTTTATTAGAATAATTAGAATAATTAGAAATTTAAATAACATTAATTTAATCTAAAAATATGTCTAAAGAAAATCAAAACAAAAATCATGAGGGCAAAAAAGAGGTAGTGGTTCCTAAAAAATTCAAAAGCTTAGTAGAAGAAATTGAAAAAATGAGTGTGCTTGATTTGTCTGAATTAGTCAAAATTTTAGAAGAAAAGTTTGGCGTTTCAGCTCAGGCTCCTGTGGCTATGGCTGTTGCTCCAGCTGCCGGAGATGCTAATACTGAGGCTGAGGAAGAAAAAAGTGCCTTTGATGTTGAGTTAACCGCTTCCGGAGATAATAAAATAGGAGTGATTAAGGCATTAAGAGAATTTATTCAACTCGGCTTAAAAGAAACCAAAGACTTGGTTGACGCTGCTCCTAAAGTTGTTAAAGAAGGGGTTGATAAAGAAGAAGCAGAAAAAATAAAAAAGAGATTAGAAGAAGCAGGGGCAAAGGTAACTTTGAAGTAAATAATAAGCGACACCAATAACGAATAACACACGAATTTACGAATATTTATTCGCATTATTCGAGTGAATTCGCGTATTAGTGTCGCTATTTTATCTCAATCTCAAATATTTTAGTTCCAGCCAATAACCAAGCTTTATCTTCATTTCGACTAATGATAAAATCTTTTAAGTCTGTAAATTCTTCACTAGTAAATTGTTTTATTAATTTTCCTTGTTTATTAAGAATAATTAATCTTTTACTTGGTCCATCTAAAAGATAGAGGTTATTTAATTCATCATTAGTAAATATTTTTATATTTCCTTGGGAGTCTAAGATATCAGGATCTTTAACTGAAAGAACCGGCTGAATTTCGTCTAAAGTAAATTCTGCTGTTTTGCCTTGATGGAACTTAAATATTTGAGCAGTTTTTTTCATTACATAAATTGAACCATCAATGGTAAAACTAAGCGCATCACTAATATTGGTTTCGTCTTTAATCCAAGTTTCTTCTTTGCCAAAGCCATCAAGAGTTTTTGCGTGTTTATAAATCTGATTAGCATCTGGTTCAAGAGTATAAAGACGGTTGCCATAAATATTAATATCTTGAATTTGTTGAGGTAGATTTTCTCTATTCAGCTTTAACGGAGCAAGCTTTTTATCAATAGTATTAAAACTGGCAATACCTTGATTTTGATCAAAACCAATTAAGCTATCATTGTCTAAAGGAATAATTTTTTGCAACCGACCAACATTAGTTGAAGTTTGATTAACCAATTCCGCCTTTTTTGTTTCAATATTAAAAAGATAAATATGATTATTACTGGAATCAAAGATATAAAAATCATTGTAAATATTAGTTAATCCAGCGGTTTTAATATCTTTATCAATTGTTATTAAATCAACCAAAGACTCTGCTTTTTCTAAAACAATTAAATGATAGAATTTATTCATTTGCTTGGTGTAATTATCTTTAAAAAAAGCAAAAGTTTGCTTTTGTTCCTCAGTTTTTTGAAACAGTTGATTTAAAAGAGCATTAAAATCATTTGAAATA
>JAHIMV010000026.1 GCA_018896315.1 Patescibacteria group bacterium
CCCAAAGATCCTAATCCAAATGCAAAACTTTTGGATTTACAAAAAGAAATTGAAAAATTAAAATAACTGAAATTGTTGATTGTTGATTGTTGATTGTTGATTGTTTTTTATGAGGAAAAAATTTTTAAAACTTGAAGATATAACTGCTTATCAAATTGCTTCTATATTGGGCGACTATGTTTGGGAGATTGTTTCAAAATGGGATATATTCGCAAAAAAGACTATTGGTTCCCAATTTATTAGAGCTATAGATTCTGTTGCCGCTAATATAGCTGAAGGGTTTGGTAGATTTCATAAAAAGGATAAACAGAAATTTTATTATAATGCGCGGGGTTCATTATATGAATCTGCACATTGGTGTAAAAAAGCTTATAAAAGGAAACTTTTGACAAAAAAAGAAAACGAATATATCATGGAGAGATTAAGAAAACTACCTAAGGATATCAACATTTTAATTAAACTCACCGGCAATTTAAATATCTAACTATAAGAACCTCTCCTCACTACGTTCGTCGAGAACCTTGAAATTAAATTATTATTGTATATAAATTAAGGTAATTTAATTATAAACAATTAACTATTAACAATTAATCTATGTTTGAAGAAAATCAAAAACAATCATCACAACAACCGCAAGAACCAACTACACAGGGCTCTTCGCCGATTCCCCCAACTGAACCAGAAGCGGCCCAGTCAGTTGTTCCTGCTCCTAAACCCCAGCCCGAGGCTGGTCCGCCTTTGGCGGAAGCTCCTGAGTCGACAGTAGCACCCCCTGCACCTGTACCTGCTCCAACTCCTGAACCTGCAGCTGAATTGCCACAACAAGAACCAGTTGCTACAACACCCCAGCCCGAGGCTGGTCTCCGCCAAAGGACGGACACAGTGCCTCAGGATGAAGAGGCTGGTCCGCTTTTGGCGGATGCTCCTGAGTCGACACTAGCACCCCCTGCACCTGTGCCTGCTCCAACTCCTGAGCCTGCTGCTGAATTGCCACAACAAGAAC
The DNA here is from genome assembly GCA_018896315.1 of Patescibacteria group bacterium. Lineage (GTDB taxonomy): Bacteria > Patescibacteriota > Patescibacteriia > UBA2591 > UBA6264 > JAHIMV01. The sequence goes on from JAHIMV010000026.1 coordinate 1,004, forward strand.
CAGTTGCTGCAACACCCCAGCCCGAGACTGGTCTGCCTTTGGCAGAAATGCCTGAGCAAACAAGTCCACCGCCACTGCCTCAACAGTCAGCTACTAAATTTGCTACTCCAGAATTAGCCAAAAAGGAGATTATTCAAGAAGCAGATGAAGGAGGGGATTCAGAAGAGGAAACAATCCGAGTAATGGCAGATAAATTTAGAAAATCTAAGCCCAAAAGACTAGGCAGGGGCAAAAAAAAGAGCAATTTTTTAATTATTTTATTAGTTGTTGTTGTATTAATTATTGCCGGAGGACTTGGTTTTTACTTTTGGGCCCAAAAATATTCGCAAGAAACAGTAACTCCTGAGCCTTTAACAGAACCGACAGACACAGAAATAGAACCAATTGAACCAATAGAGGAAGAAGAATTAGAAACAGAAATTATTGAAGAAGAAGTTATGTCAGAGGAGCAAACATTAAAAAAAGAATTAAAAAATGATAATGATGAACTTGTTTCATGGATAGAAATTTATTTACCAGAAGGCGCCATAGAGACAGATATTAAATTAGAGATTAGTGGAGAATTGGCTGGTGAAGAATCAGAAGGAGATTATAAGATAATAGGAGGTCTATATCAGGTTTCTTCTCAAAAAATTGAAAATGAACCTGTTAATCCCGATGTTGAAATTAAAGAAGAAACTGATGATGAGATAGAAGAGACGCTTGATATAATTTTTAAGAAAACAGCGAACTTAAAAATGTTTTATCATCAAGATTTAATTGAAGATGCATGGGAAAAAGACTTAGTCCTTGGATATTTTAAAGACGATATTTGGACACCTTTATCTTCTTCTCTTGATGAAGAAACAAATACATTAACTATTAGTCTTGATTTTATACCAGCGAAAACTTTAGCTATTATTGTAGCCAAAGAAAAACTTACTCCTAAGGTAGAAATGTTCCAGATAGCTCCAGAAGTTCAATCTAGCGCAGATACAGACAGCGATGGCTTAACAGATATTGAAGAAACTCTTTATCACACTGAAGTAAATAATCCTGATTCAGACACTGATACCACGCCTGATGGCCAAGAAATCCTTAATCTTACAGATCCTAATCAACAAGTAGAAGGTGCTCAGTTAGCTGCTTCAGGATTAATTAATGTTTATACTAATCCAACTTATTCTTACAGTTTCTTTTATCCTTCATCTTGGCTTGCAAGAGCTATTCCAGAAACTAATAATCAAGAAGTGTTAGTTATTACAAATACAGGTGAATTTTTTAGTATTACTGTCGAAAATAATCCAGAAGGACTAAAGCCAGTTGAATGGTATTTAAGACAATCGCCAAGCGTTGATCAATCATTATTATATTCAACTATTGTTAACAATCAAGAGGCAGTTTGGAATCCAGAACATCTAACCCTTTATATTAGTAAAAATAGCCGCATTTATATCTTGTCTTATAATGTAGGAACTGAAAAAGAAGCTAACTTTAAAACAAGTTTTGAACTAATGATTAACAGTTTCCGATTTGTTGTTCAACCTCAAGGCAGGGCAGATGGAACTTTAATTAAATATCCTGATCAACCAGGCGTTTATTTAATTGAATCTGGCAAGAAAAGAGCCTTTACTTCAGGAGAAGTCTTTGAAAGAATAGGTTTTAAATGGGAAGATGTTATTGAAATTCCTTACAATGAAACCTATATTGACGGAGATCCAGTTGCTGGGCGTTTAGACGGAATCTTGATTAAGTATGTTGACCAACCAGGAGTTTATTTAATTGAATATGCCAAGAAAAGAGCCTTTGCTTCAGGTGAGGTTTTTGAAGCGTTAGGATTTAAATGGGATGACGTTATTGAAATTTTAGCTGATGAAGTTTATCCAGACGGACCAATTATTGATAGCAACATTGAAATTCCCAACCCTTAATTCCTAAAAACCCCAAGTCTTAATGTCTGATTTCTAAATAATAAATAATAATTAAGATACAAGGATACAAGATACAATAACCAAACAATATTCAATAACCAATGACCAAATAATCAGACAGTTTGGTTATTGGAATTTGGTTATTGTTTGTATCTTGTTTTTTGGTTATTGATTATTTTAAAAGTATTTGGAATTTATGTTTCTATGAAAAAATCTATCATTCTTATGGTAATCGCAGTTCTACTATTTATTTTCATCTTTTTCCTTAAAGGAGAAAATATTTTTTTCAATGTTTTACTGCCAATCCAAAAATCTTTTTATCAATTAGAAGCGCCATCTTTATCTGGAGATGAGTTTTATCGCCAGCTGAAAATAGAAAATGTTAAATTAAAAAAGATTCAAGTTGAAAACGAAGTTATAAGAGATCATTTTAATTTTTTAGACAAAACAAAAGATAATAGTGTTTTAGCTAGAGTAATTGGCCAAAAATCAGTAGCAGGGTTTAAATGGCTTTTATTAGATCAAGGAGCAGATAAAGGGATTGAACCAGGCTTAGCCGTAGTTGACCAAAACGGTGTTCTAATCGGGGTGGTTGTCAAAGTTAAAGATTCTGTTTCTTATTCTCAACCAATTTTTGATCAGCATTTGTCTTTAGCTGTTGACATTATTACTTATGATCCTTTAACTCAATTGCCTTTAGAAAATGATATTAATAATCCTGGAATCGTTTCTGGCATTATTCAAGGAGAATACGGATTAACCTTAAAGATGAAATATATTCCTTTAGATAAGAGAATAAATATTGGAGATGCCGTGATTACGACTGGTTTAGAAGACAATATTCGTTGGGGAATAGTTATTGGCCAGGTAATGGAAATTAACAAAAAACCAAATGATATTTTCCAAGAAGTCATTGTTAAGCCTCTTTTAACGCCAAATACAAAAATTGTTTCAATTATTTTACCATAAACAACTTAACAACTAAGCAACTTAACAATTTAACAAGAAAAAACCTGACATATTAGTTTGTAGATCAAATTTTGTTTAGTTGTTAAATTGTTATATTGTTAAATTGATTTAATATGTCAATTTTAAAATCCATTTGCTTAATTTTTTTTATCCTAATTTTGGCTGCTTTAGAATTTTCTTCTCCATTAATTCCTGCAGAGGTTTCTTTGATTTTTATTCTGACAATACTTTTTTTAATTAAGTCAGGGAAAGACAAAATAATTAAACATATTCTTTTAATAAGTATTTGCGGAGGCATTTTATTAGATGTTTATTCTATTTTTTCCCCGGGTTTGTTTATTTTAAGCCTGATTCTGACTATCTATTTTTGTTACAAATTTTTACTATGTAAATTCGATTTAAACAAGTCATTAAGTATCTTTGTTTTTGGTTTAGCCGCCGTTTTGGTTTATCAGGTTTTTATTCTGCTGATCAGCCAATTTTTTTATTTAATAAATTTATCAGATTTAAGAATTAGTTTTGATAAATTTTATTGGTTTGCCTTATTTCAATCAATTATTCTTAATGCATTGTTGATTACTGCTTTTTCTTTTGTTGTCAGATTATGCAAAAATTGGAAGTCCGACTGCCGATTTTTAGATAATTTTACATTTTGATTTTTAATTTTTTATTTTAGCGAAGCGCATATGAGCGATCCTTTTATTATTCAATCATCAGGCAAGGGTTTTAAAGATAAAAAAATACCAAATTTTTCTCGTCATCTTGATGAAGGTAATTATTTACCAGAAAGCGAGCCAGAAACAGCTGCTTTGGCTACGCCTATAAAAAGAGGA
>JAHIMV010000001.1 GCA_018896315.1 Patescibacteria group bacterium
GATATAATATCTATCTTGTTTAATTTTGTTAATCAATTGCTTGAACATAAATTTTTTCAATCTCTTTAACAATTTGAGGCCAATAATATTTTTCCTGAACCAATATTAAACTACGTTGGCCAAACTCTCTTAATCTTTGTTTATCTTTAAAAATATAATGTATTTTCTCTGCTAAATCATCAAGATTGTTAACCTTAACAATCAACCCATTGCTCTCCACTAAAGTTCTTGGACCTGGCAAATCAGAAACAATAATTGGCTTGGCGCAAGCCATAGCCTCTAAAGAAACCAAACCAAAAGCTTCAGAACGAGTCAGAGAAGGAAAAGCAAAAACATCTGCTAAATTATAATAATCTGGCAATTCATTGTCCCCTATTTTCCCGGCAAAAACCACTTTGTTTTCAATGTTTAATTCCTTAACTAATTTTTCATAATCTAATCTTAAATCACCATCACCAACAATTAATAATTTTAAATCAGGCATTTTATTCTTCAGCTTATCAATGGCCTGAATCAATAAATTAACTCCTTTAAAATAATGAGCTTTATCTAAACCTCCGACAAATAAAACAACCTGACTATTTTCCAGTCCATGTTTACTTAATAATGAAGTCCTTTTAGCTTTGGGGTAAAAACAAACCTGATCAACCCCAAAAAAACTAATAATAAATTTCTCCTTATCTTTTAACCAATATTTTTTAATGTTTGAATGTTTTAAATAATCAAAAGAAGAAATCAAAATCTTATCTGCCTTTTTAAAAAATAAAGGATTAAATAAAAAAGAGATTAATTTAAAAATCAAACCTCTTATTCCAGGAGCAATCGGATCCATATGATATTGAACAATTAACTTGGCTCGGGGACTGTCCCGGAATGGGGACTGTCCCCAAAGACAATACCATAAAAGAAAAACCTCTGCTCCGCCAAAAAACGGCCAATGAAGATGAATAACATCAAAATCTTTCAAACCTTTAGTAATCCCTGGAACAAAAGCGGCATTGCCGTATTTAAACAATGGCTTAACATGTTTTACTTTAAAACCATGCTCTTGTCTGTCATTTTTTATGTCTCCAGGAACAAAAACACATACTTGATGGCCTAATTTTGCCAATTCTTTAACCTGAGCTAAACAAACATTGCCCATTCCCCCTTTATAAGGCGGAAAAGTTGAAATCAGATGCACTATTTTCATACTATAATTTTACCTAAATCTGATATAAAAACAAGACAAAACCATATTTTTCTGCTATTATTTTAATATAATTATCTAACTTAAAAATATGTCAGACTGTATTTTTTGCAAAATTATCGCTGGAGAAATTCCTTCAGCCAAAGTTTGGGAAAATGAGGACTTCTTAGCTATTTTAGACCTCTGCCCCAACACCAAGGGAATGACATTGGTTATGCCCAAAGCTCATTATGATTCTTATGCTTTTAACATGCCAGATGACGTTTATAAAAAATTTCTTTTAGCTGGAAAAGAAGTGGCTAAATTATTAGACAGAAAACTAAAAACTATAAGAACAGCTATGGTCATGGAAGGAATGGGTATTAATCACGCTCATCTTAAACTTTATCCCTTACATGGTTTAGAACAGGAATTCAAAGACATGGAAATAAGAAAAGATATCTTTTTTGAAAAATACCCTGGCTACACTACTACTAAATTAGGACCACAAGCTGATCCGGAGGAATTAAAAAAATTGGCTGAACAAATCAAAAACTAAAAGTTTAGAGGCCGAGCTACTAAACTTTTTTTCCACAAAAGTTTGGGAACCGAGTTCCCAAACTTTTTACCAAATAATAATTTTTTTAATCAATTGCCAATACGCTCCTAAAACAGGATTAACAATATATTGCAACAAAGGATGAGTAAACCCGGCAAATTTAAATCTTGGTTCTAAGTATTTAACTAATTCTTTATCAGTAATTTTTCTTGTTTTTTGAATTTTTCTTCTTTTAATCAAGGTTTTGGGAATCTGCAATAAAATACTAAAATAGGATTTTATTTTTAATAAAAACCAGCCCGAAAACAAACTATAGGCCAAAATGCCTAATTCCATAAACAACCAGGCTGGAAAAATTATAATCAACGTAGGAATTTTATAAAACTTTAATAAGGTTAGCAATCTGTTTCTTTCAGACCAATACCAGCGATGTTTAGGTATCCCTTCTGTATATTTATGATAAATCTTCGCTTCAGGCACTAATTTAATATCATAATTTAAAAACCGCGCCCTTAAGCAAAGGTCTAAATCTTCATGATATAGAAACAAATCTTTGTCTAAAAAACCGACTTTTTTTAACGACTTAACAGTAATAAACATAGCTGCCCCAGACGCATAGGTTATGTCAGGTAATTGGGTAATTGGGTAATTAGGTAATTGGGATATAGGTTTCTTGTAATTGCCGCTATAGCCAAAACCTAAATAATGAATCTTGTCTCCAGCTGTTTGAATTTTATCTTTTTCAGGCCTGTCCGCCCCTTTTTTGGCGGGCCAGCAAAGAATCAATGGCTGAACCGCAAAAACATTTTTCTGATTTTCAATCCCCTTGACCAAATTCTCCAAACAATCTGACTGGCAAACAGTATCTTGGTTTAAAAGAAAAATATAATCTGGTTTGTTTTGTAAAGCCACTTCTATTCCCTGATTATTTGCCTGGGCAAAACCGTTATTTTTTTCATTGGCAATCAAATCAACCTGGGGATATTTTTCCTTAACATATTTAACTGAATCGTCTTGCGAAGCATTATCAACCACAATAATTTCTTTGGGTAATAAGGTTTGCTTGGCTAAACTATTAAAACAATCGGGAACATATTCCCGACCATTATAAACAACAATAACAATAGCGATTTTAGGCTCTTTCATAATATTACGATAACGTTTTCATGGCCAAAGCCGCTTTTTTTAAATCATTGTAATTAGGCACTCGAGCGTTTTCTAATAAATCAATAGCGGTTTGAGAAAACCGGCCCCCCATATAAACGCAAACGATTGGTTTATGAGGATATTTTTTTCTAGCCCTAATCACCACTTTGGCGTCTTCTTCTGACTCAGTATTTGACTGCAATGTTTGAATAACAATTAATCCACCAATATATTTTTCTGAAAGCAAAATATCAATAGCTATTTCATATCTTTTTGCTAAAGCATCGCCAACAATGTCCAAAGGATTTCTCCTTGAATAAGCCGGATGCATTTTTCCTGACCTGTCTAGCTTTTTTAAAGTAGATTCTTTTAAATCAACCAAAGGAACATTTAATTCTGAACAGTGATCCGCACATAAAACACCACAACCTCCGCCATTAGTAATAATGCCAACCCCGCCTTTTAACTTGGGCAAATTAGCCAAAGCCTTGGCATTGTCAAATAATTCTTCAACCGTATCGGCAATTAAAACATTGCTTTGTTTAAAAGCGGCTTTGTAAATATCATAGTTTCCAGCCAAACTTCCAGTATGGGAACTAATGGCTTTAATCCCCTGTTTGCTCCGGCCTGCTTTTAATGCAATCATTGGTTTTTTTACTTTCTTAGCAACATCCATAAACCTTTTTCCATTGCTTATTCCTTCAATATATAAGGCAATTACTTTGGTATTTTTGTCTTGATCAAAATATTCTAAAAAGTCAGCCACGTCCAGCATTAATTTATTGCCATAACTGACAATAGCGCTAAACCCATATCTGTTTTCAATAGACCAGTCAATAATTGAATCAGCCAACGCTCCTGACTGGGAGATAAAAGCAATATCTCCTTTGGGCGGCATAGCCGGGGCAAAACTGGCATTCATATTATTAACCGGCCTGATAATCCCTAAACAATTAGGGCCTAAAGTGGGAATATTAGCCTTTTTCAAAACATGAGCTATCTGGTTCTGTAATTTTCTTCCCTGAGCATTAAATTCAGCAAAGCCGGCGGAAATAATAATAACGGCTTTAACTCCTTTTTTAACACACTGATTAACAATATCTAAAACAAGATTGGCCCGGACAACAATAATAGCCAAATCAACATTTTGTTTAATATCTAAAATACTCTGATAACATTTTAAATTAAGAATCTTGTCTGCATTTGGATTAACAGGAAAAATCTTTCCTGAAAAAGGCTGGCAATATTCAGAAGGATAAACACACCCCGTAACCAAATTTTTTAAAATACCATGACCAACAGCCTTCTCATTTCGAGAAGCGCCAATGACGGCAATATTCTTAGGATTAAATAGTTTTTCTAAATTCATTGCATCACCCTCACGTCAACAACAAAGGCTTCTTTACTGCTAACCATTACTGGATTTAAATCAATCTCTTCTACTTTTTCTTTTAATGAAAGCTCTGACAGCTTAACAATAATATCAGCCAAAGAATTAATGTTGACTGATTGCTTTCCTCGCAAACCGGTTAGCACTTTATAGGATTTAATTTCTTTAATCATTTCCAAAGCGTCTTTTTTACTAACCGGACAAATCCTAAAGCTAACATCTTTAATCACTTCTACAAAAATACCCCCAAGGCCAAACATAATTACAGGGCCAAATTGAGGGTCTTTTTTCATACCAATAATAACTTCTTGCTTTTGGCTGACCATCGGCTGCATCAGCACGTTCCTTCCGCCAGAGGCGGATCCGCCTTCGGCGGATATCTTTTTCAATCTTTTAAAAGCCTTGATCGCCTCATCTTTATTTCTTAAATCTAAAACAACGCCGCCCTTGTCAGTTTTATGAACAATCTTTTCGGAAAATACTTTTAAAACAATGGGATATTTTACCCCATCTAAATCCTTTTCTGTTTTAATAGCCTTAAATTCAACAAACTTAATCTTATATTTCTTTAGCAAAGCTAAACTTTTTTCAAAATTTAATTGCTGCATAGCCTTTTTATTTAGCTCTTAAACTTATTTGCTTTTTACTTAAAAGCCCTTTTTGCGCTCCTATTTGGTCAATAACTGATGCGCTGTTAAACACCCCCCATTTTAAAGCTCTTTGGATATTTTCCGGCTGATAAAACAGACTTGCCACAAAAGCAGCGGAAAAAGAATCTCCTGCCCCAGTGGCGTTAATAACCTTTGATGGAGCCGGTTTTTGGTAATAAACTTTTTTTTCGTCATAAGCATAAACTCCTTTTTTACCTACAGTAATAGCGACAATGTTCGGCCCCATTTCACTTATTTCTTTTAATAAATATCTAATGTTTAAATTTTTTGATTTCTTCTTTGACAAAACTAATTCCCTAGCCTCGTCTTCATTTAAAATTAAAATATTGGTCTGCTTTAAATTCTTGCTTAACTTTTTATACCCGGCTTTTAACTGAACATTAGAGGGGTTCCATGCAATTTTAACTCCTTTTTTAGCAAAAGAAAAAGCCTTGTCTAACACAATGGGCCAATTTGATGAACTGACTGAAGAAACATAAAACCATTTAATATTTTTTAAATCAGAGGCTTTGGCTTTAAAAATTAAAGAATCATTGGTCCCGCGGTAGGCAAAAATAGAATGGGCTCTTTTTATTTGTCTTAAACCAAGAATAAAAGAAAAACCAGTGCTTTTCTTTTTATCAACCTGCATTAAATGGGTATCAATTTTATTATTTTTAAATCCTTTGATTAATTGATCGCCTTCTCTGTCCTGGCCAACCCGGCCCATAATCGCTGTTTTTAATCCTAATTTGGAAAATCCCACTGCCGTGTTGCTGGCTCCCCCGCCCGGTTCAAAATAGACTTTTTTGACATAAATCTTGGCTCCTAATTCAAAGCCTATTAATCTTTGACGCAAAGGATCTTTAGAATTATCAATTACCAAACCTTCTGTGGTTAAAAAAATAATATCTCTCATTATCCCGCCAATTGTTAAAATGTCATATGCCATATGCCAAATTTGTCTAAATTTACGAGTTATGAAGTAACGAAGGAAATTTCGTCACAAATTTGAGCACCCTGTTAAATGCCGCCCTGCGGCAATTTCGCTAAAAGCGAAATTATTTAACAGGGTAAAGGTTTTGTAACCAAAATTTGTTCGCTTACACTCCAAATTTTTGACAAAACTCTTTAAAAATCTCTTAATTGAGCATCAAATTTTTCCTTCATCATTTTAATAACCTGTTTTTCAATTTTTTCAACCTCGGATGATTTTAAAGTCCTATCCCATGATTGATAAGTAATGTGAAAAGCCCGGTTGTATTTATTGCCAAATCTTTTGTTTTCAAATGTATCTCCAAATCCAACCTTTTTAATTAAAGGGTCAATTTGGTGAATCTGACGGCAAACCTCAAACCAATCATATTTTTTATCAATCAAAAAGGCTAAGTCTCTTTTTACAGCTGGATAAGAAGAAGATCTGGAAAATTCCTTCACGCCAACAATCTTGCTTAATGCCTCAAAATCAAGTTCAAAATAGCCGGTTTGAGAATCTTTTTCTCCAACAAAACCAATTTCTTTTTTATTAAAATAAACAATTATTTTATTTGAAGATTTATGTTGATAGTCTATATTCTCTCTTATTTGCTTTTCGATTTGATTAGCTTGACCACCCATAATTGTTTGTAAAATTTGTTCAACAATGCTTTTAGCTATAAAACATTTGTTTTGACAACATTTTGCATACACATCTCCTTGATCAATCCTCTTTTTTGTTTCTTTTTCAAAAATCAAGCCAGCCACTTTGGTTTTTTCTTCTGGATTAAAAACCCGGCCAATTTCAAAAACCTTAAACTCAGGATAATTCTGAGAATTTTTAATTGTATTTACGACTAACCCAGGAATTAAACTTTGTCTTAAATATTGTTGTTCTTCATTCAATGGATTGGATACTTCTCTGTAATTTTCTTTCTGGCCAAAATACTTTATTGCTTTTTCATCAGCAAAAGCATAGTTATAGACTTCGTCAAAACCAAGCCCAATTAAAATATTCTTCAGTCTGCTATTTAACTGATATTCCTTTGTTTGTTCAACTGGCTGGAGCTCGGCTAAAATTGGCAAAGGAGTAATTTTTTCTGCCCCATAAATTCTGACC
>JAHIMV010000027.1 GCA_018896315.1 Patescibacteria group bacterium
TAGCAATATGGTTCAAAACATAATTTTAGTAGCCCTAAAATCTGAAAAAGATCAAACTTTTAATGACAGCGATCCAAAGCTAAATGAATATTTGCAGCATTTATGGAAAAAGACGGTTGATGCGGATATTCCAATTTTGACCGATAATTTTGCACCAGTTGATTATTATATTAATAAAACGATTTAAAAAAATAAGGCCATCGACAAACAAATTGCACCATTTTTAGTCACTCGCTTGTATTAATAGACGTGCGATTTTTGATTACCAGAAGACCAATAATCTTTCGCAGAGTGGAAGATTGGATAACCCAACACGGGAACATATCCAAAAAGTTTCCAATCCGATTGCTGGACAATAAGCAAATATTTTTTTCCGCGATTGTGCGGTGGGTCCATCCGATGCAGGAAAATTCTTGATACCCGTCAAAATGAAGATGTTTTTAAGACAGCGTCAGAACGGTAAACTATAATAATAAATTATCTAATTTACAGAAATGAGACAGTCCAAAACACTATCTTTCTGTGTCTCATTTGTCTCATTTTGTGTTAAATAAGACCCCGACCGAGACGCGTCACAGAAGAGGAGGGTTAGAGTCAGGCTTCACAACTTCACATTTTCTTCTTCTGTTTTTGTTTTACATTTTGTGAACTTGTGAAGCCTGACCCCGGGAAAAACCATCCTATTTTCCCTTTAAAAGAATTCCTCTTGCATGATATAATTAAAAAAATTTCAGGCTAGTGACCAGAACGAAAAAAGGGTGTTAACAGAAAGGGATTGTATATCAAATAAAAGAGTAAATAAGGGGGTAAGATATGGTGGATGTAAAAATAGCAAAAGGATATATTCCCGGTTCGATTGGTCGGGTTGCAGAACTTCATGGTACCTACTACCATCAACATTGGGATTTCAAACTTTTTTTTGAAGCAAAAGTAGCTACCGAGATTTCAGAGTTTCTTGGGAGATATAACGAAAAACAAGATGGTTTTTGGACTGCTTCGATTGGGGGTCGTGTGGAAGGCTCCATTACGATCGATGGTATCCATTCTGAAAAAGAAGGAGCACATCTTCGTTGGTTTATCGTTTCTGATGTCATGCGTGGAAAAGGAGTCGGAGATTGGCTGATAAATGAAGCGATTAGTTTTTGTAGAAATAAAAAATATCAACGTATATACCTTTGGACCTTTAAAGGCCTTGATGCAGCAAGACACATCTATGAAAAAAATGGTTTTAAATTGGTAAAAGAGTTCACCGGTGATCAATGGGGCACAAAAGTAGAGGAACAGCAATTTGAATTACTACTTGAGTGACATCCCGGGTTTATCATTATTATTGAATTTACCTGCTACATAAAATATAAATTTACAGATAAGGGATATATATTTTTAAAAATGTTTTCAGATATTTATTGGATCAATCTTTCCCATCTTTTTTTCGAGATATCCCTTTTGCATATTTCGATGAATCCGTCAATGACTTTTTGTTGCAATATTTCTTTCATCACAAGATTTTTAGAGATTTTTATTTGATGCCTAAATCCATTGGCAGGATAATGCAACCTCTTATTATTATACACATCTTCAATAAAATAGGGAATCCTTTTTATTACATCCCGCTCTATTTATGAATCAATAAAAGACGCTGTTCAGTGGTTCAGGCAAGAGGGCATTATATAAAAGCAAAACAGTGTTAAAATAAAATTAGTGTTAATCGGAAATAAAAAGCTTGTCGTTTCTTTCACTTCTTCTATCCCCAAAAAATGGAAATAATTGATTACGAAATTGTTCCGGGCATGTTACGAAGCAACATATGTTATGTTAAGAATACGGTTCATCTGGCAATAAAACAATTGGTAATCTATTTAATTTAATTATTGTAAATTAGCATTTTATGTGATAGAAATAATTATAATATGTTAAAATAATAAATAAACCATTAAAGTATATTATAATAAATAAAGCACTGCAAGAATTATTCCATTTAAAATATATCGGTTGTTGGTAATCTGTCTTATATAATATATAAAATATTAGATAATACAGGCAGGAGGTAGGGGATGAAGAATTCACATACACTCATTATTTCTTTGGTCTTGATTATTATCTTTGTAGCTTTGGGCAGTAGTGTCAGTCTTAGTCAAGACAAATCAATAGAAGAACTGTACTTTCAGGGTGTTGATTTATTAGAAAATAAAAAACAATACGAAAAAGCGCTTACTTATTTCCAGCAGGTTATCGAATTAGACCCGGATCACGCGGAAGCTCATTTCCAAATCGGAAAAATATTTAGAACCACTCGTCAATTCGAAAAAGCCATAACCCACTATAAAAATGCCATCAATTTGAAACCAGATTATAGTTCAGCTTATTACGAA
>JAHIMV010000028.1 GCA_018896315.1 Patescibacteria group bacterium
AATAAGCACTAAGCAACAAGCGCTAAATAATAAATAAATAATAAATGTTTAGAATTTAGAATTTAGAATTTTGGTATTGTTTGTTATTTGTTATTTGTAATTTGAGATTTTAAACTGTAATTTATGCATTCTCTTATTAAAATTTTTTTGATAATTTTATTAGTTATCTTATTATCTTTGGCCCTCTGGCATTTTAACGTCAGGATTTTTTTGGCTGACTATTATTATCAGCAAGTTCTTTTAACAGACCAATGGCCAGAGATTTTAAGCTTTTATCAAAAGGTTTTTTATTTACAGCCAAAAGAACCCTTTTATCATCAAAAATTTGCCGTTGATTTAAAATGGGGACTGCAGTTTTATCAAAGCAAAGAATTTAAAATCCAAATTCTTGATTTAGCCATTGATCAAATGGACAGGATACCAGAGAAAGATAGGTCCTTTGGCACCAAAGTTTATTTAGCACGTTTGGCTGGATTAAAAGCAGAAGCTACTCAAAAACAAGAAGATTTTTTAATAGCTGAGCAAATGATTGAAAAAGCAAGTGAAATGTCTCCTAAAGTTGCCCGGGTTTATAATGAATGGTGCCAAATAAAAATATATGAAAAAGAATGGGAACAAGCCAGAGAAATGTGCAAAAAAGCTTTTTATTTGTATCCGCCGATTGACCATCCTCAAATGAATATGAAACATCGCAATTTGGTAGTAGCAGAGATGTCAGAGGTTTATGAAAAATTAGGAGAAATTTATTTAGCTTTGGGAAATTATGAAAAAGCAGAATCAATGTATCGGCAAATCTTAAAATTTTATCCTTTAACCAGAACTGATCTATGGAAAAAATTAGGCGATATATATTATTTACAAAATGATTTAGACACGGCCATTGAGAGAAATTTTCACGGCTACATCCTTAAACCAAATGATTCTTTTTGGTCATTAACCTTAGGCCTTCTTTACCAGGAAAAAGGTGATATGGAAAAAGCTTTGGTTTGGGGAGAAAACGCCCTAAGACTTGATCCAGAAAACGAGGAAATAAAAAATTTTTTACAAAGAATAAAAGGAGACAGCCCTATTTAAGCAAACAATAAAATGGAAATCCAATCTAAAAAAATTGTTAAAATATTTAATTTGCTCTTAGAAGTTAGTTGGCTTTTGATTATCGGATTAATTCCGATTCTTATTAATCGTTCAATTCAAACTTTAGAAATAGTCTGGATTATTAATAGTTCCGCTTTAATCCAGACTTTAGTAGAATTTATGCTAATCGTCTGGCTAGCAAAGCTTTTTTTAGTCTTCAAAGACAAAGAAAAGCGTTTGTATAAAGCTAAAAGTTCTTTTTTTGAAATTGCCCCTATTTTATCAGCTATAATTTTTATTTTTATTTTTGGATTAGCTGCTTTATTTTCTCAAGCGCCTGGACTAAGTTTTCGAGGTAGTTATTTCGGAGAAACAAGTTTTTTACTTTATCTTCATTTGTTGATTTTCTATTTAGTTTTAATTTTTAATTTAAATTCTTGGAACAAGGTTAAGCGCATTTTAATCACCATTTTGATTAGTTCTGGCATAGTTAGTTTATACGGAGTTTTTCAAGCTTTTGGTTTTGACCCTATTGCCTGGAAAGAACCACCATTTTTAGCTAAACGCATTTTTTCTTTTTTTGGCCAGCCTAATTTTTTAGCCTCTTGGTTGCTTTTTGTTATTCCAGTTTCCTTGTTTGTTTGTGTTTATTTTAAAAAACTTTTTTTGAAAAGATTTTTAATTTTTTTATTAACTGGTTTTTTGTTTTATAATTTAATTTATACTTATTCCCGTGCGGCCTGGCTTGGATTTTTAGCCCAAATTATTTTTGTTTTATTTGTTTATGGCTGTTTAGGCAGGAAAAAATTAATTTTTTCCGCTGTTTTAATTATTGTTTTATTAAGTTCTGGTTTTATTTATTTTAATTTTCTTTACCACCCTGATTCTCCTTATATTGAAGAGATAACAATCACTTCTCGGTTAAAAACTTTAGTTTACCCCTTATCCACCGCTGCCAGTAATATACGAATGGCTTTATACAAAACGGCTGTTGAAGCGATTAAAGAGCGTCCTATTTTAGGTTATGGGCCAGAAGCGCAAGGAATCGCTTTTGTTAAACATTATCAAACAGATAATCTTGCCTATCAATTGCCAAACACATATCCTAGCCGAGCTCATAATGATATTTTAGATATGCTTCTGGCTTCTGGATTTTTAGGCCTTTTCAGTTATTTATTTTTTATTGGCTCTGTTTTTTACTATGGCTGGCGTAAACTAAACCAGCCCCTATCTAAAAGATACCGCAATCTAATTATTGTTTTATTAGCTGGTTTATTTGGCTATCTTGTTTCCATTCAGTTTTCTTTTCATATTATTCAGACTACGGTTTATTTTTGGTTATTTATGGCAATGGTTATTGCTTTGGGTAATGGCCATCATTTAATGACCACTGTTAATAAAAGTGAAACAATAAAAATTAGTAAGACTTTAATTTTTGGTTTTATCTTTTTAATTATTTTTATTTTCTATTCCATTTATTTGATTAATATTAAAATGGTCTTGGCCGATTACCATCTCAAGCAAGCGACTAAAAATCGAGTTTTAGAAAATCAAATGGCCATGATTGAGAATTATCAAAAAGCAATTAAATATCAGCCTCAAGAGCCGTTTTATCGGCAACTTTTTGCTCTGGATTTAATGAAATTTACAGAGGAGAATTTTACCTACCCTTTAGAAATTAAATTAAAATTTTTACAAACGGCTGATGATTTTCTAGAGGAAATTCCTATATCAGAGCGCTATTTTGAAATCTTGTGGCTTCAAACAAGAATTCAGTTAAGGAAGGCCAGTTTAACACGGGCTTCAGAAGATTTTTTTCAAGCTGAAGAATCTTTTAAACAATTAACCAAAAAATTTCCTAAGATTCCTGGACCTTATACAAATTGGTGTCAATTAAAAATGTATGAAAAAGACTGGTTAGTAGCTCAAGAAATGTGCAAAAAGGCCTTTTATTTATACCCTGATTTAAAAAATTCGCAAATAGGTTATAATCAGCGTCAAATAATAATAATACAGGTTTCTCAAATATATAATAATTTAGGAGAAATTTATTTAGCTTTGGGAAATTATGAAAAAGCAGAATCAATGTATCGGCAAATCTTAAAATTTTATCCTTTAACCAGAACTGATCTATGGAAAAAATTAGGCGATATATATTATT
>JAHIMV010000029.1 GCA_018896315.1 Patescibacteria group bacterium
AACATTCCTCCTGTATTCTAAAACAAGTTGATCAAAACGTTTTTTTTCATCAGTAGTAAAAATATCTTTTAAAATATCTAAAAGATTAAAATCAAATTTCTTTTTTACTTCTCTTTGATCAGGACCAATTTTAAAATAGTTATTTATATCAAATGGCTTTAAAAGATTATATTGATTAGACAATTGGTAAAACACGCCCCTACCTTTTCCAACTCTTTTGATAAAATTTATTTTTAATAATTTATTCAAGTCTCTAATAACCGTGATTTTAGAAACCTTAGAAAATTTTTTAATCAAAAATAAAAGCAGTTCTGAAACCGAAATGTTTCTCTGTTTATCAATTATATCCAAAACAGATTCCTGTCTTTTATTTAATTGGTTAAATTTTAATTTCATGAAATTGTATCATTTTTATGTCTTAATTGTATCATAAATGATACAAAAACGCAAACTCGACAATGGAACGCTTGCCCGCCGATATGGAGGGATGTGGGAACCTGGATAATAAATAATGATTTATTCTAATTCTATATTTTTTTTCTAAATCTTAATAGATGTGTTATTATAACATTATTTATAGTTCTATATTGAGGAAAGTCTTTCATTAAAGATTTAGTTGGGCGCATTGAAACATCTTTGATAAATCTAAATCCTACTCTTTCAGAAGCTTGTTTAAATAGTTTAATTTTTCTAACAATATCCGCAATATTACCCTGCTTTCTCTTGGTCATGACTACATACTCATCTGGATTTAAGTCTTCTATTTGTATTTTATAATTATATCTTGACAATCTATTATAATTATAGTCATGAACTACCAAATGAAATTCTTTTCCTGGTTTTAAAATAGAATAAATTTTTTTAAAAGCTAAATCTAAGTTCTCTACGTGACCAAAAACCATTACTGAAATGATTAAATCATATTGTTTTTGAGGTTTAAAAGACTCAAGGCTACATTTATGAATTAAAATATTGGGATATAGTTTTTTCCCAATTTTTATAATTTTTTCACTTGGCTCAATTCCCTCAACGCTTACAACATTTTTACCATTTTTTAAAATTTGATACAACAACCAACCGCTACCACAACCAACATCTAAAATCTCGGCTTTTTCCCACTGTGATCTATATTTCTTTAATCCATTATAAAAAAACTGCTGAACAGGGTTATAAATTTTTTCATCTTCATCCCAACACACATCTTTGAAATCATATTGTAAAGAATCAACAGCTCTCTTGAGTAGGTTGTTCATATCTTTATAAAATTGAATAGAATTTAACAATCTCTAAACTCGGCAATGGAACGATGTGGGAACATGGATAGTTAAACAATCATTGCCCTCCACTACCTCGATTTAATTTAATTATTTAGTCATATTAAAAGTTTTAAATCTTACAATTTCCCTTCTTTCATTAACTCGATAGATGACTTTCCTCATTGAACTTTCATTGTAACTTTATTTTTATCCTTAAAATAATCGTGTATCCTTTCAACATGTTTTAGAGAGGTATTTTTAGGAATATTCTGAATATCAAAATATCTAATATCACTAGCTTCTTCGTTAAGAGTAAGTTCTCCGCCAACTACCCCACATTTGAAATTAAATACTATTTCATTTTTTTGGGGCTTGCTATAAACGCCAAGTAATTTCGATACTTCTACGTCTAACCCTGTTTCTTCTTTTACTTCACGAATTAATCCATCCCATGGAGTTTCTCCTTTTTCAAGACCCCCTCCAGGAAGATTCCAAAGATCATAATCGTTTCTATGAACTAATAAAACTTCATTTTTCTTATTTGTTATTATTCCAAAAATACCTATTGTTACTTTATATTTCATACATAAATATCTAGAATGTAAAATTTACGATTTAATCTAACTCGTTGTTATGTGAAATATTTTTGTTTAATTATATACAAATTGCAAAATAAAACTCGGGTAATGGAACGCTTGCCCGCCGATATGGAGGGATGTGGGAACATGGATATCCAGACAATAAAAGATAAAAAAACGAAAAGACTACCTTCTTCTCTTTAATATCTTTATTATGCCCTTATTCGCATCCACATCCACCAAATCACCATCTTTCAACACCTTGGTGGCTATTTTTGTGCCAATAATACAAGGTTTTTTCATTTCTCGTGATATTATTGCGGCATGGCAGGTTATTCCGCCTTCATCAGTGATAAAAGCAACTGCTTTTTTCATAGTTGAAATCATTTCAGGTGTTGTCATGCTAGCGACTAAAATATCGCCATCATTAACTTTATCATAATCATCTCTGCTAAAAACTAATTTAACTGGTCCAGTAACTAAACCTTTCTGTGCTATTATCCCTTTGAATTCGTTGATTTCTTTTAAATTTTCTTTAAAAAATTCTCTAATTTTATCACTTTTTTTGCCAGAAGCACAGCTTATCTTGCCGTTTTCCATAACGACTGCATTATTTTTTATCCGCTGGTCTATTTCTTTAAGAGCAGGTATTTGAGAAGTTAGGACTTCCTGGAATGTACAAAATAATAATTGTTTATACGTAATTCCCATTTTTTTAGAAATTTGTTTTAATTTAGGAATAAACAAATAGCCGGCCTTATTCATTATATCAGTTCTTTGAGTACGATAAAAAATAATAAATTGCATCAAATCGACCAAGTGAGTATGGCTATCGCCTAAAATTTGTTTGGTTTTATTGATTGTTTGTTTTAAAGAATTTTTTTCTTTATCCCATTTTTGTAAAAATTTTTCTTTATTAATCTTTTTTAACTTTTTTTGAGCTTGATCTATTGTATAGGGATATTCCTCACCATAACGTGAATTAATCCACTCATATTTTTTAACATGAGAAATGAGATTACTTGTTGTAATTAAGTCGTACTCTTCATGTTTATAAAAATTATCTCGCAAAGAAATATTTAATTTATCTATTAGTTGATCAACTTCTTTGTCTGACGTTTTTGCTTCTAAAGCTTTTCGAAGATTGTCGTCTACTGGTTTTTCAATAAACCATGGCAACATTAAAGCTGGCATATATATTTTATATGCGTTGCCAAATTCTTCTAAATTTAGTTTTGTGGATTTGATTAATTCTTTTTCTCTTTGAAAAAATAATTTTTGAGCTTTATTGAATATGATTGGATCTATCCAGCGCCTAAATATTATTTTTACGCCACTGTTAAACTCTTTTTTGCCATAAAAAAATATTTCATCAGATATAATTACATTCCTCATTGCATATTTCTGATTTGTAAATTCATAGTAATGATTATAATCTGAACATCCTTCCATAATTAAAGTTGTAAAAAACGGAGGATAGGGTCGCCGTACTGTTTTTAAATATTCGTTTTTTTTAAACATATATATTAAATAAAAACTCGGCAATGGAACGATGTGGGAATCTATTTAAAGTTACTCTAATAATAAGTTTTTTGCGTTAAATCTGTTATTTTAAATTAAAAAAATTTCTTTTTTAGAAAAGCTTCTTTGATTGGTTCCTTTTCTTCCTTGGGATGCAAGGTTGCCTTAACATTAACATCTTTCCCTTTTAACATATGTGCGTTAGGTTGTAATTCTAAATTTTGAGCTTTTTGTAATACAATATCATCTCCCCAAATTTTTTGGATAAACCTTGAAGGAATTTCTTCGTGGGTTAAAATAACAACTCTTATTCTTTTATTTTTTAATCCTGCTTTTGTCTCATCAGAAAAATACATATTTAAATTTACTATATGTCTAATGAACCTCTCAAATCTTTTGTCAATCTCATCATAACCTTCTTTAAAAATTTCATCCCATTTTTTCCCTAATCTTTCAGTAATCCTTTGGTGAGCTTTTTCTGGTGGAATATTTTGTTGTTGACTTTCTTCATTTCGAAATTTTTTATCTGCATGAATCCATTCGTCGACATCAACCTGCCCACCTTCTTCTTTACTTTTAAATCTAATCTGTTCGATATTATGAGATCTTAAATATTTATCAATAGTTAAAATCCCTGATTTAGCTAAATGATCTTTTATTAAGAGCATTGATGATTCTGCTCTATAATTTGGGCTAGTTATAAAAAGAACGACCTCTTTTTCTTTATCTATTCTAGCTTCTAATTTTTCAGCAGTATTTAATATATTTTTTATTCCTTTCTGGTTTAAATCAAGATGATCTTCGTCTAATTTAAAATCCGCACTCGAAGAATCAAGCCTAAAATCACATTTAGTAAGTTCTTTATAATCTGTTTCTCCGTGTCTAATAATATCAATTATCGGAACACTTAAATATGGTTCTTTTTCTGGTGTTTGTTCTTTTTCTTGAATTACTTCATTTTTATATATTTCTTTTTCCTTCATATTAATTTAAACATTTTATTAAAATCATTTTCTAATAAATTCAAGTTTTTTTGTGTTTCTAATAAATTTTCAATTCCCCAAATAATATATTTATGACTTAACCGATCTTTTTTTGATACCAACAAATAAATATCAACTAACATATGACTTAAAAAGGAATAATGTAGCGCTTTATAAAAAAATCTTTTTTCTATTGAGAGTAACTTTCTTTTTTTAATATAACCAGAAAAAATCAATATTGCTTTTTCAAAATCAAAATTGCCCCCTTTTGAACAAAACCACATTATAGTATTAGCGAGATCAAAAATAAGAGGACCATTATATGAATTGTCAAAATCAATAATACCTGATATTTTTTTATTTTTGATTAATACATTCTCTGCTTTTAAATCAATATGCATTGCACCTCTTGGCAAACTTTTGGGTAAAATATAATTTAAAAATTGTCTTTCAATATATAGTACAGCATTTTTTATTTTTTTATTTTTTGTTTTTTTTGATACAAATATCATTTTATTGAAAGACTTTTTTGATATATTATAAAATTCTAGTCTTCTTATGTTTGAATTGAATTTAATGGTCTGGTTATGCAGTTTTCCCAAAAACTCTCCTACAGAACTAACCATTTCACAGCTATATGAATGAACTGTTTTCCCATCAATATATTTATAAATAAAGGCTTTATTGGTATTATTAAAATTAAGTAAAATTTTATTGTTTTTATCTCGAATTAATTGTGGCGTAGATAAACGCTTTATATAATTAAGTAATTCAATTTCATATTTTACCATAATTGGATTATTTCTAATCGCAATTTTTAAAATAAATTTTCCTTTTTCCGTAATTATTTTATATATAAGATTGCCAAATCCTTTCTTCATTCTACAATATAAAATTAGTTTACCAATATTATAATTATCTAAAAATTTTTCAATTTGAACTTTATTTACAATAATTGTCATTTCAGTAAACTCTTATTAAATTATTTTTCTTTTTTAATTCACTATAAAATTCTCAACCTACTTTTCAATAAAAACTCGGGGGCAGAGATCCCTCGATAAAAACTCGGGATTTTCATAAACACCAGAATCTATTCGCCAATCTTATAACTTGAAAAATCATGAGCTTGTCGAATGGCTCGGGGGCAGGGATTCGCCCCGTTATTCAACGGGGCGCCATATCGGATGATATGGCGAACATAAATTTGGCTGTCTGTCTTGAACGAAATCCGAACTTTTTTTCGCGAAAATCCTGATGCGGAGTTTTAGTGCCGCCCTGCGGGCGGCACTCCCGCCCAGCGTCTCCGCCCGCCTCCGCTTCGCTACGGCGAGCAGAACAGAAAAATTTTCTCTACATTTTTTAATAGCCCCTTCGCAAAAATTTTTTTCAATTA
>JAHIMV010000030.1 GCA_018896315.1 Patescibacteria group bacterium
CAAAAAAAGGGTCTGGTATGGTTGATGATTATCTGGTCAGTTGTTTTTGGCTTAATAGCCGGAACAGTGGCCAGTCTTTTTATTTTAACCCATGAAACAATAAAAGTGCCTTTTAAACAAGATCCAATAGATTTAACTAGATTTTTTCCCACTCGAGAATTAAAAACAATTATTGAAAAGAATATCACTGTTTTAGCAGAAACAAGAACTTCAGAAGTTATTAAAGATTTAAGTTCAAAAACAGCCAGGATTTTTAAAGCCAAACAAGGCGAAGATTTAGGATTTTTAGATCAAATTTATGCCCCTTGGCAAACTGAAGGCGTAGGCCTTTTTATTAGTGAAGACGGCTGGTTAATAACTGGAGCTATTTTTGAGCCAGAAATAGATTATGTGGTTATTGATGGAGAAAATAAAATATGGTCAATAAAAAAGATAATTACTGATTCTTTTACAAAAATTAGTTTTTGTAAAATTGAGGGAAGTGGTTTTGCCAAGATTGAGTTAGGAGAAAAGGATGAAGTTAAATCAGGACAGCAAGTGTTTATTTTAGACAAACTTAAAAATTTTCATTTAACAGAAATTAATCAACCTCAAGCTAAAAATATTTATAAAACCGAGGATTTGGTTTATTCTACTGATTATTTTTCCCATACTTTGCGTTTAGATTTTGAAACCTCAATCACTGCTTTCCCTCAAGGATTGATTTTTGGATTAAACGAAAAAATGATTGGTATTATACTTCAAGAAAAAGTTATTCCTAGTTGGCAAATAAAGCCATTGATTGACCAGGTTTTATCTGGCCAGGAAAATATTGTTCGCCCGTTTTTAGGCATTGATTATTTACGGCTTGAACAAGCCCCGGGATTGACTAGTCCGCGTTTTAAAGAATTAAACAAAGGAGCAATTGTTTATGGTCCGCCAAATGAAAACAGCCCAGCTTTAAAAGCAGGCATAAAAAATGCTGATGTGATTATTAAAATAGATGATATTGTTCTTAATCAAGACCAAGATTTAACTTATTTAATTCAAAGCAAAGCTCCAGGTGACGAGATAAAATTAACTGTTTTAAGAGAAGACCAAGAAATGATTTTTAAAGTTGTTTTAGAATAATTTACACCTTGAGATTGAGTATAGAGGCCGAGTGTCCAACTTATCCACAGGTCAAAAATTTAAAATATGGTATACTAAAGATCAATAGAAATTCTAACTTTTTTTATGTCAGAGAATAAAATTATTAACAAATTAATTGAGCATGATAAAAGGTTTGATCAAATGATTACCAAGGACGAATTTGGTAATTTTCGAAATGAGCTTTTAATTAATTTAGATAATATGACAGCTATTTTAGAGAAACTTGACCAAGAAAGAGTTTTTACTGGCGAATGGGTAAAACGGATTGAAAAACAAGTGGAAAAAAATACTCAAGAAATAGCAAAAATTAGACAATCTTTAAGTACTGTTAATTAACAGTTACTTTAAATAAATTAATGTGTTTAATTATGACAAAATCAAAAAATTTGTTTTGTTGTTTTATTAAAAAATCTTTTTTAAAAGATTTTTTTGCTTAAATTATCAAAATTTTCAAGCAAAAACGCAGAAAATTTTTCAAAAATTTAAAGCATACGCCTCTGGCGGATTACATTAATAAATAAAAATAAATATTAATTTAAAAACTATGACAAAATCAAAAAGAATTTTAGCAAGCATTTTGGCCGTGACCACTATTTTATGGTCAATAGGGCCGTCTTTAGTTCTTGCTTTACCAGTATTAGAAGTAACTAACGTAGTTGTTTCCACATCTTCAATTGAAATTACTTTTGGTGATGATGTTTTAAGCACTACTTTGAAAGCGGCTGAAGAACTGGGAGCAGCAACCAAGAGCGCTGGTGATTTGCGAAATTATTTATTTAAAGTTGGCAGCCCATTGGCTACAAAAATTCTTAGCCGGGGCGCTCCTTATAGTATGACTACTGAATATTTTACCGCGGAGAATAAAATGCGCATTTATGGTGTTGAAAATTTATATTTAACCACTGGTGATAATTGGACTCTTAGTATTCCGGCCAGTACAATTCAACACGCAACCTCTACAGATGTTTTTGTTGCTCCATTTGGCCCTCCGCATGCAAAAGCCAGCGGTACAGTAGTTGGCGTTCAAGATCCAGTTATAAGTTATATTAAAAATTCTTCAGAACCCGCTTTACCAACAGGTTGTTATTCATATCCATGCGGCGCAATTGGTTCTACAATAGAAATTCATGGTTCAAATTATACCACCTCAACTAAAGCGAATTTTCATTTTGATAATACGGGCACTCTCGTAAACACGACTTTTGTCAGCGCTGAAAAACTGACTGCTGTTATTCCAGCAGGTGTAGGTCCTGGAAAAGTAATTGTACAGACGCAGGATCCAAATACTGGCAGATTTTCAAACGATAGAAATATTGTTGTTTGGGACTCTACTATTGGAGTGGTAGTTGGTTCTTTAACTTTAGCTGATACAACTACTGGTGTTAAAGGGGCTGAAGTAACAGTTGATATGCCATCTTATTGGGGCTCAGGCAGTTCTTCATATACCCATGCTAATGGTTATTATGCCGTGCCTGTAACGTTAGCTGGAACTTATGAGGCAAGATTTACTACTCCTCCTGGTATTTCAGAATCAGCTCCGTCTAAGGTTAGCAATCTTACAGTTGCTTTAGGAGCAATTACCAGTGTTGGCGCCAAGGCCTGCGCTAACTCAACTATTTCAGGTAAAGTTTGCGCTCCTGCTTCTTCTCCTTGCCAAGGAGTAGAAGGGGTTAATGTCAGTGTTCACACTTATGATTGGACTGTTGAACAAACAACCATGACCAATCCAGACGGCTCTTGGAGCGTTTATATTGATAACACTGGTTCTTTTATCAATGTTGGGATTGAAGCAAATCCATCTTATTATCACACAAATGTTTTAGGATATTTTCCAAGCATTACAGGGCTTTATGACCAAAGTTTGTCTAAAGGCGCTACTGTCGCTGATTTGGAAGTTTATTTAACACAATATAATGTGGGGGGAACAGTTAAAACACCGATAGGCGATACTTCAGATTCTAATCCTTTCCCAAATACAGCCGTACCAAACGCCAATGTTCAATTGCGCACACAAGATTGGACTTATGAACAATGGACAAATACTGATGATAATGGCAATTTCAAATTTGGCGGTGTACCAGCTGGTTCAACTTATATTTTAGAAATTGAACCCCCTTGGTCTGGCAATTTTTCAGGATATGCGCGAACTAGAATTGAAGGTTTAGTGGCTGGTTCTTCAGCTACGGGGTGGGATGCTGGAACTGAGGTGACTGACCTTAACCAGGATGCTAAAGCTGTTAGCGGAGCATTAAGATTTTCTTCGCCAAATACATGGGGTAAGGTTATGGCTGGCGGCTCAGCCGTTGCCAATGCTTGGGTTGAACTTCATAATTGGGGAGGTTGGTATAGTACTAATACTGACGCTAATGGTAAATTTAAACTTAACGCGGCTATAGGAA
>JAHIMV010000031.1 GCA_018896315.1 Patescibacteria group bacterium
TCTTGCCAATGACAAATTCCAAAATTACGATCCCGAGTGGTTCCGGGTATTTTAGAAACAATGGCTTTAGGTTTGCCAATTAAACGATTAAAAAATGTTGACTTACCAACATTAACTTGCCCAAGTAAAACAATCTTTTTCATCCCGTTAGAAAAAGGAAGCGCTTTAAACGATTTTTCAAATATTTTTTGCCCATTCCTGATTTTAAATATTTTTCCCTGGCAAAAGCATCATTTTTATTTAAACACGCTTCATAATAAATTAATTTAAATGGTCCTCGACCTTTTGTAGAGGTTATTTTATTCTCATTATGTTCTTTAAAGCGCTTCCGTAAGTTAGCGCTACATCCCGTATACCATTTATTATCCTTTTCACTTTGTATTATATATGTATACCACATTTTGTTTTTTCTAACGGGATTCATTACTTACCTAAAATAATTAAAAAATCAGCTTGAGAGTCTTTAAATAAAAGTTTTAATCCTTCGTTTAATTCTTGATTAACTTCTCCATTAAGTATTTTTTGCAGCTCTTGTTTTTCTAATTGTTTTTCAGAAGAACCGATTTGATAAATTATATTTTTTTTATAGTTTCTCTTTAAGGCGTTCCCGATTTGGACAATCTCAAAGCCTTGTTCTCTTAGTTCTTCTTCTATTTCTTTGGCTAGGCCGATTATATAAGTACCATTTAAAACAACAAGTTTAGTGGTTTGGTCTACCTCTTTTTCTAAGGGTTGTTCTTCTGTTAAACCAACCGCCTTTTGTCCAAAAAGAGATAATTCAGTCGCATTTGATTTATCTAAAAGGTTTTCTGCTATTTTAGCCAGCTCTTTAAAATTTCCATCTTTTGTTTTTAAAACAAAAGCTCCTTGCAGGGTAATTTCAGATTTTAATGGCCCATTGGGCTCAGTCTCAATAACCTTAGTGGCAATGTTTTCATAATTAACATCGGCGATTAATCTAGCCAATCTAATGCTTTGACTCAGGTCTAAGTTGGTGCTCAGATTATCTTTTAATGCATTATAAAAACCCCAAATTTTTCTAGGTTGGGAAATAATATCTTCTTTTTCAAATTTTTCTTTAATGGCATAAAGAATTTTTTGTTGGCGCTTGGCCCGGGCAAAGTCTGAATCTTCTCCATTAGTTCCGTGTCGAGAGCGGGCAAACTGGAGAGCTTTTTCTCCATTCATGGTTTGTAAGCCTTTTTCAAAACTAACAACTCGGTAGGAAAAATTTACTCCAGGAAACTGGTTGTCAACAAATCCTTGTTCTACCTCTATTTCAATCCCACCTAATTCATCAATTATTTCTTTAAAAAGATTAAAGTCTACCCTTACCCAATAATGAATGGGCAAATCAAAAACATTACTAACCACTTTGCTGGTTAAAAGTCCGCCGTCTTTTGATTCAGCTGCTCCTAAAGCATTGGCTGAATTTATTTTTCGCCAGCCATAATTTGGTATAGGGACATAAAGGTCGCGGGGAATAGACAAAAGACCAATTTGCTTGGTCGACGGTTTGATGCTGGCTAAAATTATGGTGTCAGTTAAATATGGGCCTTCATGTTGAGCCCCGCCCATACCTAAAATTAAAATATTAGTGCGATCTAATAATTCACCCTTTAAAATTTTGTCCTTGCCAACCATTAAACGAGCCACTCCTTCCCAAAAAGACAAACGGCCTAAATTTGTAATTAAACTATTTTGGGAAAAGATAACATTTGTGGAAAAAAAGATTGTTAAAGCAAGAAAAAAAATTAACACTCGAAAAATCCAACGAGCCCTATTTTGTTTTTTAGGATTTGAGCGTTCAATTACCACTCTGGGAGGAGAAACACCGTCAATTAAATTAATTCTTTGTTCGGGCATGTATCAATTTAGCAATTTAGCAACTTAACAACTTAACAATATTTTAACAAAATAAATTTAAAGAAGCAAGAAATACTTTTCTGTTTAATTGTTAAATTGTTAGAATGTTAAATTGAGTTGGGCTGTGGATAACTTTTTAAAAATTTGTGCTATAATTAAAATACATTAATTTTTATACAATAGTAGTTTTTAATTTCAAGGTTCTTGAGCTTGTCCCGCCGCAAGCGGGGCGAGCGAAAGGTTCTTATACTAAAATTAGATTTTAATTATAAGTTAATTGATTATGAAAAACAAAAAAGGTTTTACATTAATTGAGCTTTTAGTGGTAGTTGCCATTATGGGACTGTTAGCCGCCTTGGCAGTAGTCGCTCTTAATACTGCTCGAGCCAGAGCCAGAGACGCTCGTCGAGTTTCTGACATCAAACAGATTCAAACCGCATTGGAATTATATTACATGGATAATTACAAATATCCTGTTGATCCAACCAACAATCTGATTGAAGGTTTATGTCTTAGTAGTGGTAGCCATTTTGCCGCTCAGCCATGTACTGGAACAACCTATATGGGGCAAGTGCCAAAAAGTCCTGAACCAAGAACCGATGGCGGTTGTACCAATACTGTATACACGTATAATGCGACAGATGTTGGCGCAACAGGTACTGATTTGAGCTACTACATAATTTATTGTTTGGGTCATGCTACCGGTGATATTGCAGCCGGAACCCATTATGGGACACCAGCTGGCATTGCAGATCCGTAAACATTAGTTGAAACTATTTAAATATTTAAAAGTCCGTATCTCGTATCTATCGGTACGGATTTTTAATTTCTATGGGGTCTGGCCCCATTTTTTGCCCCTTGGAAACGCTTTGTTTATGCGGGGTACAGAGCGTTTTTTTATACCCTGTTAAATAATCCAGCTCTTTTCAAAAAGGGCTGGATTGCCGCAAAGCGGCATTTAACAGGGTGAAATTTAGTACTTTTAGACACAATTTTTAAATTCCAATCCCCAAGTACCCAATCCCCAATCAATTTGATTTTTTTTATAATTTTTGTTAACATTGTATAATGACAACAAAACATTTGAAAGTATTTAATTATATTATAGAGATTGGCTGGCTTCTTATTTTTGCTTTTTCTCCAGTATTTTTTGCTCCATTTGTTCATGGAACCTGGCAAATTGGCGAGAGCTTTTTATTTCAAGTTTTAGTAGAAATTTTGTGTTTTGTTTGGATAATTAAACTCATTGGAACCCCAGTCCGCCTTTGGCGGACGGGGCAGGCATTGGAACATTGGAACCCCAGTCCGCCTTTGGCGGACGGGGCAGGCATTGGAACATTAAAGAAAATATTTTTAAAATTAAAACCTGTTTTACCTGCAATTATATTTATTTTTATTCTTGGTTTAGCAGCAATTTTTTCTCAATCATTTCATTACAGTTTTTGGGGTTATTATAGCCGTAAAATGGGGTATTTAATTTGGCTCCATTTTTTTATTTTCTTTTTAATTCTTTTTTTTAATCTTAAAACTAAAAAACAAATTGCTCGTATTTTTTACATTATTACCTTGACTGCTAGTTTAGTTGTCATTTATGGTTTTTTACAAGTATTTGGATTTGATTTTTTTAATTGGAGTGAACCGCCCTCATTGGGTTATCGAGTTTTTTCTACCTTGGGACAGCCTAATTTTTTAGCCTCTTGGCTTTTATTGTCATTTCCTGCAGTTCTTTGGATTATTTTCCGCTATTCATCGCAGCATCATTTAAAAGCTCCTCTTTTCTCAACTTTTAAAAAAGAAAAAAAAGAGCATTTAGACAAAACAACAAATACATCTTTTTTAAAAAAGGTTTTTTTCCGGCCCATTTTTGTTTGTTTATCTTTATTGACGGTGATTATTCTTGTTTTAACCCAAAGCAGGGGAGGTTGGATTGGATTTTTCTTGGCCCTTTTCTTTTTTATTATTATTTTTTCCTGGCAGAAAAATCAAAAACGTTTAGCAATATTATTATTTATTTTTTTAGTTTTATTTTCTTTTTTTATTCTTGCCCTTAATATGTCGCCATTACAGATTAGACCTACAGATCATCTTTTAACAGCAAGAGTTAAAACATTAAGCCATTTAACAGATGCTGGTCGATTAAGATTTATTTGGTGGCAAAATAGTTTTGATTTAATTAAACAAAAACCAGTTTTAGGTTTTGGACCAGAAACCCAGCATTTAAATTTTCCTCAATATTATGAACCAGAATACGCCGCCTTAGAAGGAATTAATCAAATGCCGGATAGGGCGCATAATGATATTCTAGATATGACATTGATGTCGGGAATATTAGGATTGATTAGTTATTTATTTTTAATTTTTTGGGTCTTCTTTTCTGGATTAAAATATATTTTTCAAAAATCCCATTCAGAGTTTAAGGTTTATAGTTTAAGGTTTATAGTTTTAGTCCTGCTTGCAGGACTAACTGGTTATTTAATTTCTCTCCAGTTTTCTTTCCATGTCATTCCCACCGCAGTTTATTTTTGGGGTTATCTAGCAATAATATTAAATATAATAAGCACTAAGCAACAAGCGCTAAATAATAAATAAATAATAAATGTTTAGAATTTAGAATTTAGAATTTTGGTATTGTTTGTTATTTGTTATTTGTAATTTGAGATTTTAAACTGTAATTTATGCATTCTCTTATTAAA
>JAHIMV010000032.1 GCA_018896315.1 Patescibacteria group bacterium
ATTGGTATCTCTTTTTTCTATATGAGCTAAAGCGCTAGACCATTTCTATTCCCAGGCATTTTTAACTAACCCCGCTCTTTCCGGATTTTTTTCGACATACCTAATAGCAGCGTTGCTATTCTTGGCATAGTATAAATCTTAATTTTAATTCTACTTCTGTCAAGTTTACAAATAAAACCCGCTAAAATGTAGTAAGAAAGCGAGTAATCAAGCAGGGGCGCAGTCCCCTTTTTGTGAAGCACTGAAATAAAAGCCTCACAATATATCAAACGAAAAGGTAATCTCTTTTTTGTACTGATTGAACCACCAATTTTGTGTTCTTTAAGTCGCCTCTTTAAATCCTTTGTGAAACCAATATAAAATTTTTTGTCTTTTAAGCTTTGGAGGACATAAACATAATACATATAATATATCTTAAAATTCGGATGGCCGTGAACCAGAATAAAATTCGATTCACGGCCATAAACCGAACTTTGTTCTGGTTTATGGCTCCCTTGGCTGGACGATTTTCGAACTTTTAAGTGGGTGGGTTTAGTTAAATTTCCCGAAATTATGGTGGAAAAAATAAAAGAATTATTGTTTATTGTAGGATGATTATAGTGGCTCCCTGTATCGGTCTGGAAACCTAAAGAATCAAGCCCAGAGGGCGTTCCCGGGGATAAAAATGTTGAGAATTATAACGGAGGTCAGTCGGTCGGCCTGCCGGCAGGCAGGGTTCAGAGAAACAAAACCTACTCTGAGTAAAGTTGAAATTTGAAGCGACTAAAATAAAAAATAGGGTATTTAACTAAAGATTATTATTATTTAAATTATTTAAACTAATCTCTATTACTTCAGCCGAAACATCAAAAATACGAGTTAGTAGTTCTGCTAAATATGAATTAATCATTTTGGGATCTATCTTTTTAATAATCTCTTCATTTTTTATTTTTTTTAGTAATTTTTCTCTTTCTAGTTTTAATTCTTCTCTTGGAACAAGTAAAAAATTGGCAAAATAATTCGCTTGGGCTTCTAAATATCCATATTGCTTTATTGGAATTTCTTCTACCGCCTTATAAAAATCTGTGACACTTTTTATCTTTAAATCTTCATAAACTTTTTTATGTAACAAAAAGTGTCCAATTTCATGAGCAAGAGAAAATCTTAATCTATTATCTTGGTTATCATAAGCATATTTATCAACATAAATAGACTTCCAATTGGAAGTTATTAATGCTTCCAATGAATAACTCCTCCTTGCATCGGGAAGAGGGATAATATCAATTTTTAGCTTTATTTCTATAATTTTTTCAATATCTACTGGCACAGATGATCCGTGGTATTTTTCTCTAAAAAAATCTGCTCTATGTTTTATAAAATCTTTATCTAAATAAGGTATTGTTATTCTTTGATAACTCATTTTAAGCATTCCTTATTAATTCTATCAATCTATCTATTTCTTCTTTGGTGGGTTTAGTGTTGCGCATTGTTCGGAAGAAAGCCGGTAAATAATCGACTGCATTTTTTTGAGATAAAATGTCTTGCGGAATAATGCCTTGTGCTACTTGAGCGCTGTCCACAAACTTTTCAATATCTTTACTATTTTTTGAAAAACCAAGAACTTTAGCCCACGACATCAATACTTTTTTATCAGAAGGCGGAGAAATTACCCCTCTTTCTATTTTACTCCAGTTGCTTGAATCATAATCAACTAATTTACATATCTCTCTTAGGCTCAACTCCCTCTTTATTCTTAATTCTTTTAAAAATCTGCCAAATTTTTTTAAATTTTTGTTCATATTTTTGTATTTACATTTATTATAATATTATATTAGTGTGGTAATATTATACCACACCAATAATGAATTTCAAGTATTATACTGTGGATAACTCCCTAACCCAAAAAGCGAGACTTTAGCTCGCTTTTTAGTCAAAACTCCGGAGGGCGGGTATCCTACGCTAAAGCTTCGGAGTACCTTTGGTATCCTTCGCTTTTCAAGCTTCGGAGTACCAATTCGCTGGAGGGCGGTATCCTACGCTTAAGGGCTTCGGAATACCAATTGACCTCAGGAATCTTTTTTTAATACTTCAGAATTTAAAAATCTCTTATACGCAAATGCTTTGCCTGAACCAGTTTTAAGATATCGTTCAAAATCTTTTGCTAACTTTTTTGTTTCAAAAGAAGCATAAAATACTAACTTCCAAGGCCTAATATGTATTTGTAGATTTAACTAATCCTTTGTTATGTTGCTTAAATCTAACTTTTAAATCATCTGTGTAACCGAAATAGAAATCTTTAGATTTTGAACTCCATAATATATATGTATAATACATAAAATTCTGAAGTGCTAAAAAAAGATGGCTCCCTTGGCTGGACGATTTTCGAACTTTTAATTGGATTGATTCGGTTAAATATCCTGAAATTTTAGTAAAACAAATACAAAAATTGTTGTTTATTGTGGGATGATTATAGTGGCTCCGCACGATAAATGAGGTTAAAAACTGTTTAAGAATATTAAAACTATAATCTGGTAATTAAAAAAATAAATCACTCTTATTTCAATTAATAAATTCTTAAATTATGATTTAAATTTTTCTTCTAAATCATTAAAATGTTTTTTATAATAAGCATTTATCTCCGGATCAAATGCCCTTAAATAAATATCGACATTTTTATATCCTTCCATTAACCAAGCCGGCTTATCTGTTTTCCCTAATTCATATTGATTTTCTGTTTCTTTTTTATATTTAGCATTTTCCTCTTCTCTAATTTTTCTGATTTCAGAAAAATCTTTATCCTTAAATAATTTACTAACCGCTTTATAAATATTTTCCAATAATGGTGATTTCAAATTGTTTTTTACATAATCATTATTAACGATAAATCCCTGGATAAAATCTGCTTGACACTCGCCAAATGAATAATTTTTAAAATAATCTGATTCTATGTCAGCCCCATCGGGTAATATTTTTAAATTATTTTCTTTGGCAATCCGTTCTAATTGACATTCAAAAGCATGCCCTAACTCATGTAAAAGATAATCTATTATTTGAGTTTTATCCCAAAAATTAGAATTAATATGGATAGAGTCGGCGTCTTCCGGATCTTTAAATTCAGGATTAAGGCTGGAATGAAAACCGGGGTTATGAGGAATAAAATCTTTAAAAATTATCAAAACTTTATGATCAAGATACTGTGCAATGTTGTCAATTATTTTTTTAATAATTACAAGATGATGATCTGACAAATTTTCATAAACGCATTCAAGGTTTCCGTTTTTGTAATGTTGTTCAACATTCACCTCTTTAGATGAATCTGATGATATTTCCTTTGCTTTTTCTTTTTCTGCCGGGATTTCATTTTTTTCTTTCAATTTCTCTCTCAATTCTTGTATTTTTTCTGTTTTTTCTTTCTCATCTAACTCTACCAGTCCTTGAGAATCCTTGTTTTCTTTCTGAATGCTGCTGTCGTTATCTATTTTATTTTCTTCCGCCAACTCATTATCTTTCCTGCTTTCATGTGGGCTATAATTTTGTGGATTTTCAAATTTCATAATATGAGGATATCAAATTTTATGGTTTTGTCAAGATGAGTCAAAAACAAGAAAAACAAAAAAGGCTTGAATAAGCCTTGATTTGTGGTTAGCTCCGGAGGGCGGATCCCTCGATAAAAACTCGGGATTTTCATGACCACCAAAATCTATTCGCCAATCTTATAACTTTAGAAAGTCATGAGCTTGTCGAATGGCTCCCCAAGTGGAACGATGTTCGAACCTGTTTGAGGGAGATTAGTAATAATTTTATATTTGAGGTTATATAAAATTATTATTGCGATTAAAAAATTATTTCTATTTTAAAATTAAAAATCAAATTCTTTGTGTTTTTGTTGTTCTGCTTCTTGCTCTAATTCCTTTTGTCTCATCATTTTTAAACACTCAAAACCATTTACCATTTCTTTTACCAATATTTCTTCTCCATTTTTTTTCTTTAAAAATTCCCCATTAGTTATTTCAATAGAATCAATAGAATTTCTCTTAGTTGGATGAAAACCTAAATCATATAATTCCATTCTTATTTGATTAGAACTAATTCTATATAGATTATTTTTAAAGGAATTTATTTTTTTACCATCAATTAAAATTTCCGCTAAATTTTTATGATTATCAATAAAAGAAACATTCCATTTCTTCTCATCTTCCGAAGATAAAGAACTTCTATAACCTTCCCAACAAAAACCTTTAGGAACATTTTTAACAAGTTCTAAAAATTCTTCTGTCTGTTCTTTGTTAAAATTTCCTTTATAATTCTTAGGTTCATAATCATTTGGGATTACTATTTTTTTATGCATCTTAATATATGTTGCTAAATCAGTAGTTTGTCCTTCTGTTTCTAAAATTTTCCGTTGTCTTTCTACTTCTTCTTTGCTACCAATCAAAAGAGCCCCTTCTGTTCCATTAACATTTTCAAAACCTTCTTTATTAATCGCTTTTTTTTCTTCAGGAGTTAATCCTGTTAAATTTTTAAAGTTTTCCATAAATTAAATCTTAAAATTCTACTTATATTATATATTTTTATTATACCACAACCAAATTATTATCAAAGATTCGCACATCCAGCTTGGTGTAAAAAAATAACCGCTCTATTAAGCGGTTATTTCGTTGGCTCCCCATGTCGGTCCAGAGCTTTAGGGAATCAAGCCCAGAGGACGTTGTAGAGGATAAAAATACTGGGTTTATTGACAGAGCACGGTCGACATGCCTGCGCAGGCAGGGTTTGAATAAGAAAAATGAGACGGTATTAAAAGTGCTGTCCACCTTTATTTTTGACAAATTTTGGATAATGGAGATTTTATTTTACTTTGAAGATTTTTGAAGCAATCCTTTTGCAATATACTGTTTCATAAGTGACTGATAAGGAATATTGAGCTCATTAGCTTGTTCCTTAAGTCGTATTAGAATATACTCTGGTATACGCACAGATATGGATCGAGATGAAGGTTTAAGATTTGGAAAAGCAACTGAAGAAAAATCAGCTAGCTCAAAATATTGAGATAAATCAACTTGAGCCCAAAATTTTCGTTCCTTGTCTTCATTTTTAAATTTTGGAATTTTAAGTTGTTTTTTCATAGAATTTTTTTTCTTTTTTATTAAGATCACGCGCTGAAATAATGCGAATATTATTTTTCCTTATAGTAAAAACAATAAATAAAGGTCGTTGTAATTTTGTTTGTCCAATAAGAAGATATCGGGGCTCTTTATTTGAATGATAAACATCTTCTAATATCTTCTTGTCACCATCAAAAAAGATTTCTTCACATTCTCCATCTGTCACACCGTGTTTTATAAAATTTTTATTTCTATTACCTTTGTCCCATTCAAATTGAATTGGCTTTTGTAAAATCTTCATATATTTTATATGAATATTGTATATACTAAATTATACATTGTCAAGGCGAGTATTGTGGATAACTTTGTTGAACCCAAAAAATGAGGAAATGGCTCCCCAAGTGGAACGATGTTCGAACCTGTTTAAGGGAGATGGATGATGATTTTAGATTTGTTTTTGCCAAAATTCAATAAAACTTCTCTCAAATATTTTCATAAACTCTCGTATGCCAATATTTATTTTATATGGTTTCCTTTTAACAATAATACATGAAACATGGCAACCTTCTGGGCATAGATATTTCATTCTCGCTTCATGGACAAATTCACATCTCATATTATATAAAAACTGAGCTATTTTCTCAATAGAGTCAAATTTTATAAATTTTTTATTATCCCTAAACGGCTTAATACATTCAAGTAGAGTCTCTTTATCGTCTTCTAAAATATATTTTTCAAAATAAGTCTTGATTTTCCTTGTAGAGCCAAATGTAGCTAAATATTCTTCTTTAATTTTAGAATAATTTTCAATTTTAGTAATTTGTCCATAGATTGACTGAAACCAACTAAAAAAATCTTTATATTCTACTTCTTGCATCATTCCTTCTACAAGAGAAGTTATGGCAACTAATCTTAATTCCTCTCTTATGTCCTCACTATTCTTATATGGTTGACAGATAAAATAATAGAAATGAGCGAGAGCTTCTAGCTTTTTTATTTCTTTCGCTTCTAATTTATTGATAAAATCTTCGAAATCCTTGTTATTTTTATAACAATTATTACTATTAAACAACTCTTTCGTGATTAAATATTTTATCTGCGAAAGATTTTTACTTTCCCCGCTAGAAAATAATTCCTTTGGATCTTTCATAAATTTCTAATTTTTACTACCTCAATCATAAAAGCAGTTAGTAAATTATGCATATATTATAAATCCATATCTCTCATTTGTAAAAGTAGCAACCCTCTGTTTTTTAGCCTGTCTCAATACGAAATAATTTATTTTTTATTGGACACTCCTTTCGAACTTTTTTTAATATATTTATAAACAGTTTTTTCCAATCTTGAAAAATAGGCTTAATTTCTTGCTCCCAACTGAATATTGTGATTACTGGTAATTGAGATTCATGTTCTGAAAGACCAGAAAAAAAATTATTACCTAATGTTATATGAACATCATCTGGAAATAAATTTAATATTGACCTAACTATAGTCTCGGGATTATCTTCAATTACATTAATTTTCTTATTTTTTTTTGGATATGTGTAAGCCGTATGTGCGACGACTTTATTGCGAAAAATCCTTATTGGCTCAAATCTTTTTTTTAGTGGCTTATACTTCTCTCTAAAGCTAGAATACATATTACCATTAAGTGCTTTATCAACTAATTTACACATCCTGTCATATTCATAGATTAGAATGTCTTCCATCAGACATAATTGATTTATATAACCTTGTGTTCTAGAACCTAATCTAATACTTAATTCTCTAATGTCATCAAGATTTTTTTGAGAATATCCGTGTTTTTTTCTCCTCTCTTCAATGGTTTTATGGGTTTTATTATAGTCCTGTCTCGCTTCGTAAAAGAGCCAGTCTGTAGCTCTAAACAATTCATCAAGTGGACCAATAGAAATAATGTTTGGTATATAGAATAAACTATTCCCTTTTAACTTGTAAATTTTTATTTTAAATTTATTTATTTCTTCAAACATTTTAATTACGATATCTATATTATTTTTTGTTTATTTCTTTTAATGCCCTTTTTACAGACCTTTTCCCAACAGTAAATTCAAATGTCATGGCAATAATTGGATATACCCATAGTAAATGAAGTTTATTTATATCTATAAAAAGTAGAACTATCAAAATGACGCCCATTATAGAAGTTACAAATGGATATGCTGCCATGCCCGCAATAGACCC
>JAHIMV010000033.1 GCA_018896315.1 Patescibacteria group bacterium
GGTAAGGCCGACGCAGTCTTTGGCTCGCGAATGATGGTTAAAGGATGGGCATTAGAAGGAGGAATGCCTTTATGGAAATATTTAGCTAATATCTTCTTAACCAAGATAGAAAATCTTTTTTTGGGATTAAAACTTACTGAATATCATTCTGGCTTTCGCGCCTACCATTCTAAAATTCTCAGGACCATTCCCTTTAAAAAATTCTCAGATGATTTTGTTTTCGATACTGAAATTATTATCCAACTTAAAATTCATAAATTCAGAATTAGAGAAATTCCTATTACTACTCGTTATTTTAAAGACGCTTCTATAATTGGACTTAAAAGAAGCGTTCAATATGGTTTAGATATCTTAAAAGCGCTTTTCGGTTTTACTTTATCACGACTGAATACGAAAAAAAATCCCCGTTTTGAAAAAAATGACCATTTACCCCGTTAGAAATTCCGCATTAACGCAATTTTAGCTTTAAAATACTAATAAAAATTTATGACAAGTTCTAATGGGGTTAAACAAATTATACAAACTATAGACAAAAAAGAGTGGTCATTTTTGGTTATTATTGCTTTTCTTTTAATTTTTATCACTTCTCTGCCCTATATTTATGGTTATTTAACCGCTCCAGAAGATACTCATTTTTTAGCTATTTCCGGTATTAATCGTTTTGATTATGCTAATTATTTTTCTTATATTGAACAGGCTAAAGATGGACACTTATTATTTAAAGATCTTTACACTACAGAGCCGCAACCAAGAGCAATTCTTAATTTATTTTTTCTAGGACTTGGTCTTTTTGCTAAATTTTTTAAACTTTCGACTGTTGCTATTTTCCAAATTAGTAGAATTATTTTAATTCCTATCTTTGTTTTCATTTTTTATCTTTTTGTTTCTCTTTTATTTAAAGAAAAACTAAAAAGGAAATTGGGGTTAATTTTTACTTGTTTCTCAGCCGGAGTAGGAGGTTTATTCTCTTTATTTTTTACCTTTCCTTTATTGCAAATACCAATAGATTTATGGATGCCTGAAGCATTTACCTTTTTAAGTTTATATCTTAATCCGCTTTATATTTTTTCTTTTATATTAATTATTTCTATTTTTTTTCTAATACTTTTGGCGAAAAAAAACGCTTCCTGTAAATATAGTTTTTTGGCTGGAATCTGCGGGTTAATTCTTTTTCAAATCCATCCTTATGATATTCCCATTATTTACCTAACCTTATTTATTTTTTGGATATTATCAAGCATAATAGAAAAACGTATCAACTGGAATCTTTTTAAACATTGTTTTGTTTTTGCCCTGGTTTCTTTGCCATCTGTTATATACTATTTTTGGCTATCTACAAGTCATTTTGTCACTGTAGAACGCATTACCCAAGCCTCTTCTCTTTTAATTACTCCATCGGCCTCAGCTTTTATTCTTGGATATGGTTTTATTCTGCCCCTGACTTTAATGGGAATATATATCTTTTTGAAAAAAAAATCTCCTTATCTTCCACTTTTAACAGCCTGGCTTATGGTCCACATTGCTCTTCTTTGTCTTCCCTTGCCGCTTCAAAGAAAAATGACAGAAGGGTTACACATAATTCTTTGCATTTTTGCCGTTGAAGGAATATGGATTATTCATCAAAAATTCAATTTATTAAAACATAAATTTTTATGGATTTTTATCTTTATTTTCTTTTTCAATTTTTCAAACATCTTTATAATAAAAAGAGATATTAATTATTATAAGACTTCATATTTTTCTATCCCAAAAGAGTTAATCTCTTCTATGAAATGGCTAAGAATTAACTCTTCTGAAGAAGCGAATATTATTAGTGGTTCTGATATGGTTACTAATAACCTAATTCCTGCTTTCTCAGTAAGAAAAATTTATTTTGGACATCGCATTGAAACTATTCAGGCGGCAAGAAAAGAAAAAGAAGTTTCTTGGTTCTTTGAAACAAATAAAAATGATGATGAAAAATATTCTTTTCTTCAAAAAGAAAATTTAAATTATATTTTTATAAATAAAAAAGAAGAATACGTTTTTCGTCCTGAAGAAAAAGAATATTTAAAAAAAGTTTTTGAAAATAATGCCGCCAGTATTTTTAAGGTTATATAATCCCTCACCCAGAAATTATTTCGCTCAGCCCCTCACCCAGAATTTATAATTTTTTCCTAAAAAATTGTTTAATATAATCTATTATAACTAAATCAAATTAATATATCTTATTTATTAATATGCTCAACAAACAGAAAAAACTGAAATTTTTTAATAAATTCTGGGTGAGGGGCATAAATTCTGGGTGAGGGATGAAAATTACAATCGCTATTCCAGCTTACAATGAAGAAAAAATTATTGGTCAAAAAATTGACCAGCTTTTTAAATTTTGCCAAGAACAACTTTCCCGCCCAAGTTTTTCTTCAAAAAATTTAGGCGGGTATCAATGGTTAATCGTTGTTGCTATTAATGGTTCAAAAGATAAAACATTAGAAATTGTTCAGGAAAAAAGTAAAATATATTCTAATTTAGAATATGTTAATTTAGATACCCCGGGTAAAGGCGGAGCAATTAGAAAAGCTTGGCAAACTTATACCGGAGATATTAATATTTTTATGGACGCTGACCTTTCAACTGAACTAAAATCAATCCATAAACTAATTAAAGCAATTGAACAAGAAAATTATCAAATAGTTATTGGCTCTCGATATCAAAAACAAAGCCATTTAGAAAGATCTGTTATCCGTTCTCTTTTTTCACATACTTACAATTTGATTTTAAAAATATTTTTTAATCTCAAAATAACTGACGCTTCATGCGGCTTTAAGGCTGTATCTAAAAAAGTAATAGAAAAAATTGTTCCTAAAATTAAAAATAATGACCTATTTTTTGATACAGAACTTTTAATTTTAGCGCGTCAATCTAATCTTTCTATCAAAGAAATTCCTGTTACTTGGCGAGACGAAAAACAAAGAAAAACTAAAATTAAAATATTCAAAACCTCTTTTGCTTATTTTAAAGAGATTATTAAACTAAAAGCGCGCCTTTTAAAAAGACGCGCTAAAATATCTATATAAACAGAATTCTCTTTAAGGTGGTGGAGGGGGAGGTGGTGCTGATGTTGGAGTAGTCACCCCGCTTAATTTATCAACAACAAAATTGGCAATGGCATACGCCAGAACAATAATTATCAAGCCAATTAAAGCGTTTGTCATTAATTCTCTAGCCTTGGTAACTTTTTCAGGATTTCCTGCAGAAGTCATCCACATAAACCCGCCAGCAATCATTAAAACCACTAAAATTATGCTTATTAAAGCAAGAACTATTCCAATTATCCGGCCAACAATTGTTGCAACATCTTTTTCTTCTCCTAATTTCGCCTGTTTAGCTGTTTTGTCTAACTGATTTATTGCCTCATCTATACTACTCAAAGAAGCAAAAGCGGCTTTTTTTTGCACTAAAAAACCGCTTAAAACTGAAAATAAAATTAATATTATTAAAAGACAAACAACCTTCTCTCTCAAGTTGAGATGTTTCATAATACTGTAATTAAAGGTTCTATGGAGTTGGAGTTGTTATGCCTGTTAATTTATCAATAACAAACGCGGCAATAGCATATGCAAGAATAACAATAATTAAACCGACCATGGCTGATCCCATTAACTTTTTCGCGCCCTTGATCTTGTCTTCGTTTCCTCCTGAAGTCATCCATTGAAAACCGCCGACAATAATTAAAACAACTGCTACTAAACCAAGAACGCTTAAAGCAATTTTAATTATTTTTCCTATAATTGTACCTATGTCCGCGCTACCATAACCTGCTCCTGTCTTAAAATTGGTCAAGTAATCATTCCCAAAATTCAAATCACCTAAAGCAATAGTTGGCAGTAAAAGTAGAGTAATGATAAGCCCTGAAATAATGTAATTTTTCATTTTAAAACTCTTTTTCGCTTCCTAAACCCTCTCTTTTATGAAACGAATATTTAATCAAACAACGACCTTGAATGATTATTTAATTATACTATTTAATTATTAATTTCTATTCTAAAGACAAATAAGGGATTCGTCAAGTTTAAGGTGTGGATATCTTTCCATAACTCTCGAAATTTTTGAGAAAACTCTTTATTTAGTACTAGTTAAAAAAGCATTTAAAATAAAATCTAAAATAGCATAACTAAGAAAGACAAAAGCCAAGCCAAAAATTGCCCAAACAATTGTGTCTCGTCCTTTTTTAATCTTTTCAGGAGCCCCAGCTGAAGTCATCCATGTTATTCCTCCATAAATAAACATAACTAAAGCCAAAACACCAACAAATCCTAATATATAGGCAATAATATCTCCTACTAACTCATGAGGTTCTCTATCTCCTAAAGGATTGTCCAAAGTTGGCATTGGTCCAGTTGGCGTTGAGACCTGTGCTTGAATAGAATTAAAAGACAATAAACATCCACTAATAATAAAAATTAGAATTAAAGCGATATAAATTTTTCCTGCCTTGCCGGCAGGCAGAGTTTTTTGTTTCATATAATATTATTGACAATGATTTGAATTTTCTAATATGCCCTTATTTAAACTTAA
>JAHIMV010000034.1 GCA_018896315.1 Patescibacteria group bacterium
CAAATGATTTTATCTATTCCAAATTTATTGATAGTCTTAACAAAAATAAGATTGAACTTGATCGAAAAATATTAGCTGATTTAGCAGAAGATTACCCTCAAATCTTTAGTGAGATTGTTAAAATGGTTAAATAAAATTCTATTGATAGATGAATAAAATGTATTTTTATGCCTATCTTTAAAAAGTTAAATCAATCTTTTTTTCAGTCGTGGTCACCCGAAATGGCATATATTTTGGGGTTTTTCGCGGCTGATGGCAGTATGATAATAAACCAACGTGGGGCACATTATCTTGATTTTCATATCACTGATAAAGACCTCTTGTTTAAAATTAGAAAAATATTTGGATCAGACCATAATATCAAAAAAACGAAAACAAAACAAAAAATGGCATGCAAGTTA
Organism: Patescibacteria group bacterium; assembly: GCA_018896315.1. Lineage (GTDB taxonomy): Bacteria > Patescibacteriota > Patescibacteriia > UBA2591 > UBA6264 > JAHIMV01. The sequence goes on from JAHIMV010000034.1 coordinate 402, forward strand.
TCATTTGCAAATCGGGAGTAAGCAAATGTTTCACGATCTAAAAAAATTAGGATTGGCCCCGAGAAAGAGTAAAACCTTACAATTACCCAAAATTCCACAAAAATATTTTGCTGATTTTGTAAGAGGATATTTTGATGGAGACGGACATGTAGCAGTTTATACTTATCTGCGAAAAAATCGTAATAATCAAAAATATATAATCCTTCAATCGGGCTTTACATCAGGAAGTAAATCATTTCTAAAAAAATTACAACAAAAATTAAAAAGACTTGCAAATCTTGGCAACGGTTCTCTAACTTTTTTAAAAAATTATTCTAGATTACGTTATTCTATAAACGATAGTATAAAATTATATAACTTTATGTACGGTTCTGTTGATAACCATCTTTTTTTAAGAAGAAAACAAAAAATTTTTCAAAAATATATAAATGGTCCGGTGGTGTAGTTGGCTAACACGCGGCCCTGTCACGGCTGAGATCACGGGTTCGAGTCCCGTCCGGACCGCCACTACCTTAAAATAGAGTTATTTACTCTATTTTTTATTTAATCTTTTATAAAAAGTTATCCACAGATTAGATCTTGTAGATTCTTATTTTTGTGGTATACTAATACCACAAGGTCGAAATATTAATTACAATGATAAAAATTGATATTTTTAATGTAAAAATAGAAAATTATGGAAAATAGCAATTTACAAAAATTTGGTCAAAAATTAAAAGAATTACGGATTAATAAAGGTTTAACCCTTAGAAAAATATGCGAAAAAGTAGATTATGACCATAGCAATTGGAGTAAAATAGAAAGAGGCAGAATCCCTCCCCCATCTAATAATAAAATACTGAATAAATGGGCTGAAGCATTAGGATTAATAAATGCTGTGGAAGTTGAAAAATTTATAAGCGACGCACAAGTAGCACAGGGCTTGATTCCATCCGATATTATGAAAGAAGAAAATATAACAGACTGTTTGCCAGCTTTTTTTAGATCTATAAAAAAAGGAAAAATGACTAAAAAAGATATAGGAGAATTAATAAAATTAATTAAAAAAAGTTAATTAAATGCAAATTTCGTATCTCAGTGACGAGAAAATTAAAAAAATAGCGAATGATTTTAGAGCTGAATTTTGGGGCAATTCAATTCCCGTAGAAATGGAGGATATTATAGAATTAAAATTAAAAATAGATATCGTTCAATCAATAGGCCTAAAATACTTTCACGGTATAGATATGCTGATAAAATCTGATTTTAAATCTATTTACGTTGATAATAATAATTATTTAGATGATACTCAAAAAAATAGGTTAAGATATTCTTACGCCCACGAAATTGGACATTTTGTTTTACATAAAGATATTTATAAAAAATTCGGAATAAAAAATGAGGAGGACCTTTGTGCTGCTCAGGAGAAAAAATCTTATCAAAAAAATATTAAAAGAATTGACCGTCAAGCTGAAATTTTCGCGGGACATCTTCTTATACCAGAAGAAAGATTGAGACTTGAAAGAAACCAAATATTAGAATCCTTAAATACAAAATTATTATCTAAAATAAAATCGGTCTCAAAAGAAACATTAAACCAATTATTAGCTTCACAATTATCAATTATTTTTGGCGTTTCTTATATGGCTATGTTTATAGCTTTGGATAGGATTAAAACCTAAAACATTACCCAATTCCTAAAATTCATCCCAAACATATTCAAACGTCATTCTATTTTGAGAACGATTATTTAATAAATAACTGTCAAGATTTGTTGTTATTTCCTCCCAATCGAGAGTTCTGAAATCGTCCCGTAGACCCGCCACCATCCTACGCTCCTCGCTTATGCTCGGAGCTTCGGAATGGTACTCTAATACTTAATGCAATTTGGTATTCCGTAGCTTTAGCGAAGGATACCTGTCCGGACCGCTATCATTTTTAAAAATAAAAAAACCGCTAAAGAGCGGGTTTTTTATTTTGGTCAATTTTTTGCCAAATTGGATTTTTCATCTTAAAACCCAATCCTAATACGGATTTCAGAAGGTCAATTCTTAGGGACTGGTCAATTCTTAGGGACTAGTATGTTAAAATAATTCTCTAAGATGTTGCTTTGTGATAAACTATTGAGTAGGAAATGGATAATGCTTTGGGGGACTTGCGAATTTAACGCTCAGGGACAGATTGCAGTCCA
>JAHIMV010000035.1 GCA_018896315.1 Patescibacteria group bacterium
ATTACGAAAGCTACCCGAAAGTCCTGTGGCTGAAATGTCGATGACATAAGCGTCCAGGGGCATGCCGACTTCCAATTTTCAATTTCCCCTGAAGGAGAGCCTTTGGCTCCCTACAGGGCAGGCAATTTTCAATGAATTTCCAATTTTCAATTTTCAAACTTCTTATAACAGTTTTAATTTTTTAAAATAATTCTTCGTTCATTTTTGTGCGGTATTGGATTGCTTCGGCGATGTGTTCTGTTTTTATATTATCTGATTCTGCCAGGTCGGCAATAGTTCTGGCAACTTTGAGGATGCGGTGGTAAGCGCGGGCTGAAAGAATGAATTTTTCAAGGGCGTCTTTTAACAATTTTTCACTGGCTTGGTCTAGTTGGCAAATTTTTTTAATTTGCGTGATGGTCATTTCTGAGTTAGTCATTGTTTTAGGATTGTTTTGTGGGATTGCTTCGTCGCTTCGCTCCTCGCAATGACGGGAAACGCTTCGCTCCTCGCAATGACGGGAAACGCTTCGCTCCTCGCAATGACGGGAAACGCTTCGCTCCTCGCAATGACGGGAAGAAAAACGTTTACTCTGCGCTTGGCGCGCTTTTTTAATCCTTTTTCTAATTTTTTCTGAACTTTCCGCCACTTCTTTATCCATTAATTTATCAATTTTTACTCTGGGAACGTCTAAGTGTAAATCAATTCTATCTAAAAACGGGCCTGATATTTTTCTTCGGTATCTAATAATTTCGCCAGCGCTGCATTTACATTCTTTTTCTGAATCGCCGTAATATCCGCACAAACAAGGGTTCATAGAAGCGACTAAAATAAATTTTGCCGGATAAGAAACAGAACCCCGGGCGCGGGAAACAAAAATTTCTCCGTCTTCTAATGGCTGACGCAAACTTTCAAGGGTGGTTCTTTTAAAATGAGCTAGCTCGTCTAAAAATAAGACGCCGCGATGGGCTAAACTTACCTCGCCTGGATGCGGAACTTGCCCTCCTCCAACCATTGCCACATCAGAGGTAGTATGATGAGGGGAGCGAAAAGGCCGCTGATTTTTTAAATATTCATTTTGTCTTAATAAACCAGTCACACTATAAATCTTTGTCACCTCTAAAATTTCTTCTTTGTTCATTAACGGCAAAATTGAAGGCATTGCCCGAGCCAATAAAGTTTTTCCAGAACCGGGCGCGCCAATCATTAAAACATTGTGTCCGCCAGCCGCGGCAATTTCTAAAGCCCGCTTAATAAATTCCTGTCCTTTAATATATTTAAAATCGTATTCATATTGTATTTTTGACAAATCTTCTTTCCAATCTCGCGTTGACTTGAATGGAACAATTTCTTGCTGATTTAACAAATGGGATAATAAATCTTTTAAAGAATTTAAGGGATAAACATTTACTCCATCAACTAAAGAGGCCTCTTCAGTGTTATCTTTTGGAACATATACATTTTTAAGCCCTTTTTTCTTGGCCAAAATTGCCATTGGCAAAACTCCTTTGGTATGCCTAAGTTCTCCATTAAGCGAAAGTTCGCCGATAAAAAGAGAATTATTGATTATTGGAAGAGATTGCTTCGCGCCTTCGGCGCTCGCAATGACGGGAAGGGGTAGAGATTGCTTTGCGCCTTCGGCGCTCGCAATGACGGGAAGGGGTAGAGATTGCTTCGCACCTTCGGCGCTCGCAATGACGGGAAGGGGTAGAGATTGCTTTGCGCCTTCGGCGCTCGCAATGACGGGAAGTGGTAGAGATTGCTTCGTCGCTTCGCTCCTCGCAATGACAAAAGGGCTCGCAATGACAGAGTCAGGTTTTTGACCAGGTTCGACCTGTAAAGAAGTGAAAGATATCTGTTCTGAAGCAAATAAAACACCCAGCGCAATCGGAAGGTCGTAAACAGAACCTTCTTTTTTTATGTCAGCCGGCGCTAAATTAACAATTAAACGCTTTTTATTCCCTGGCAAAAATTTAAAACCTGAATTTATGATTGCTGAACGCACCCGCTCTTTTGATTCGCTAACTGCTTTGTCTGGCAAACCAACAATTTCAAAAGCAGGAAACCCAGAAGAAACATCTGCTTCCACTTCAACTAAATGGGAATCTAATCCTTCATTAACTGCTGATAATATTTTTGCCAACATAAAATTTAATTTAATTAATTAAATTAAATAAATTACAAATCACAAATAACAAATTACAAACAAATTCTAAATTCTAAATTTCAAATTCTAAACATCTCTTATTTACTTTTTTCTATAATAGAACTAAGAATTTTTATTAATTCTGTTGCTTCTTCTGAGAGATTATTTCTTTCTTTTTCTAGTTCTATATCATCTTTTGTGTTTATTAATTGCAACCAATATCTGGTTTCTTTTGCTTCTTTACGAGAAATTTTAGCCCTCATTAAAAAATCCTTTCTACTTAATGATTCATTGGCTTCAATATAATTCGCGCCAACCGAACCTGATGACCTAATAACTTGTTTACCATCCTCAAAATTTGCCACACTTTTTGGAAGTTTTTTAATAAAAAATCTAATCTGCTTGGCAAATTCCAAAGTCCGCTCCTCTAAATCATATTTGGGATTTTTATTATTAGACATTGGTTATTTATTAGGTCAATTAGGTTAATTAGGTTAATTAGGTCAATTTTACATACTTTCCTCCTCCCATGTCTTTTATTACTCCGTTTATTTCCATGATTGTTAAACAAGAAATAATTTCATTTGTTTTCATCTTTGTCTTTTTAGTTAATTCGTCAATATGAATTGGATTTTCGCTTAAAAATTTTAATAATAGTTTTTCTTGTTCTGATAAATTATTTATTCTCTGCTTCTTTGCAAATGACGATTTTATTTTCAGCGATTTTAAAATGTCTTGCGGATTAGTTACTGCCTGAACTCCTTGTTTTATTAATTGATTTGTTCCTGCTGAATTTCTGTCATATATGCGGCCTGGAACAACAAACACTTTTCTTTTTTGTTTTATGGCTTGTTCGGCGGTAATTAACGCTCCTGATTTCTTCGGCGCCTCAATTACTAAAACTCCAATAGAAAGACCTGAAATAATTCTATTACGCGCTGGAAAATTACCTTTGTAGGCCGGCGTTTCTGGCGGATACTCGCTGATTACTGCCCCGCCTGATTCAATAATTTTTTGAAATAATTTTTTATGAACTGTTGGAAAAATATTATTAAATCCTGAGCCAAGCACGGCAATAGTTCGGCCGCCGACATCAAGGGTTGTCTGATGAGCTAATCCATCAATTCCTAAAGCCAGACCGCTGATGATTGTTAAACCGGATTGAGCCAGAGTTTTAATAAAATATTCTGTCACTTGTTTGCCATAACTGGATACTTTGCGAGTGCCGACTACTGCTAAAGGATATTTTTCTGTTTTATTTAAAGTGCCTTCAAAATATAGTTGTTGCGGAGGATTTGGAATTTTTTTGAGCAATTCTGGAAAATTTTCGTCTTTGATGGTTATTTTTTGCATTGAAAAATTTTAAATATATGATATAATACTCTTGGGTAGTTCCTAACCGGGCCGTTCTGCTAATGGCAAGCTCCGCGGTTAGTCACCTGCGGGAATGCGGGTTCGAGTCCCGCACGGTCCAAGGAATTACCCTTTTAGTTATCCACAGGTAAAGAATTGACAAAAACTTTTAAATAAATTACCCTAATAACAGGTGACTAACCGCAATGGAACTTGATAATTGGTAGAACTAGAATCCGTTTAAAAATTTCGTTCTTGTAACGGAATTTTTGATTTATTTACTCTGCTCTCTGCTCTGTTTTTCTTTGCATCTAATCTCTTTTAAGCTCCAATCGCGTCTTCTTACTACTCCAAAAACTTTTTTACATTTAGAACATTTGTGGGTTTGATCAAAAACAAATCTACTTGACCTTCCACAAAAAGGACAAAATTTTATCTCTTTTTTAGAAAAAACTTGGCTCATATAACTGGATTAAAGAGGGATGTTTTCATAATGTCTAATGCTTGCCCTGTTAAATTGCGGCTTTGCCACACCGCCTTTGGCGGATTTAACAGGGTAAACTTTATCTTCTAAAATTTCAATAGCAATCAAATCTAACCGCCAATCTTCATCTGTTAAATATTTTTTAAATAAATAATTTTGGATTGCGCGACTTAATCTTTTTTTCTTTTGATAGGTTAACTCCTGCTCTGGCAGGCCAAAACTCTGGTCTGTTTTTGTTTTCACTTCTACAAATACTAAAATTTTAGAGGGCTGGAAAAGCGTAGAATCCGGCTTTTTGCAACAAGCAATAATATCTATTTCTCCGAATTTATCCGCGCGATAATTGCGTTCTAATATTTTATACCCTTTCTTTTTTAAATACTTAACCGCCATATCTTCACCGAGCTTTCCTATTTTCTGCTGTTGTGTTTTTGTCATTTTTATCTCTTTCCTCTTTTATTCTTTTTGATGATTTCCCAATGACCTGCTCTATCGCTTCCGACTCTTTTAATTAAACCTTTTTTCTTCATCTTTTCTAAATTCCATTCTACTCCTCTTACTGTAAGACCTATCTTTTTTGCTAATCTATCTCTAGTTATAGAGGGATTTCCTTTGATTAACTCTATTATTTTCCCCACAGTTTTCCCCACAGTTTTCCCCACAGTTTCTGACCACCTTTTCTGACCACCTTTTCTGACCACCTTTTCTACCAATTCCTTCCCCGCCATTTCTAAATAAGATTTAGTTGGTTTAAAAACAATATAAAAATAGCTACCGGTAAAATCTATCTTTGGAAAAGGAGCATTTTCTTTCTTGCAATATTTTCTCATTCTCTCCATACCTGATCCAAGTTTTTCTCCGAAATGTATTCTGGAAAATAAAGCAGCAATAATTTTATTTCTCCTAAAAACTGTTTTTCCTAAAATAAAATGATTGGGCTTAATCCAAACATTTTCTATTTGGATCCTGTTGGGGAAAAATTTTAAAATATTATTATGTCCATGTTCAAAATAATTTTTATGCATTACTGAATTAATTACCGCTTCTCTGATTGCCTCAAAAGAATATTCGTAAATATTTTCTCTTTGCGGCTTTCCTGTAAATTTATAAGCAACTTTAGCGTATAATTTAACAAAATCCATTACTTTATCTACAATTTCAAATAAACTTCCAGTAATTTCTTTTCTGTCAATTATATCCGCTCCCCCTTTATCTTTAAATAAAACTACTGTAAATACTGACCAAGAAATAAATTTTTGGACTTCCTTAGCAAAAAACAAAACTCCTGTATTATTGAATAATAATTCTCCTTTTTCTCTTTTAGCAACCCCGAGGTTTAATAATATTTCCTTGTTATTTAATGTCTTTGATAGATTACCCAATCTTAAAAATTTATTCAATTTTTTTGCATCAAAATTCTGAGGGAATTTAAATTCTTTATTTATCTGCTCATCAAATCTTATTTTTCCTTCACTAATCGCGAAGCTGAGAATTTCATCTCTATTCATTTTTTGAGAATTAGATCCTCGCCTTAGATAAAAACCAGATGAACATTTATATGGTTTATCTTTACCCTCTGGAATACTAACAATGAGAATATTTTCAAATGTTTCTAAATCAATCTTTACACTGGGATCACAATTATTTGCCAAATCCTGAACTTGGGATTTCAATCTGTTTGTTATATTAATTCTCTTTATCTCGCTTTTATCATTTATTCCTAAAAATATCCTGCCTCCTTTTGCATTTACAAAAGCAACTATCTCTTTGGCAATAGACTTATCAAGAGACTCTTTAAATTCTATTTTAAGGCCCTCTCCTTTTTGTAATATAAATTCTAATTCCTTTTTGTTCATTTTTAAAATATTAGAATAATTTTAATTGGCTCAAAATTCTAACAATCTCATGTGGTTGGATAAAACTAACTTCAGTCCCCTCAAACTTTGCCTTTCCCTGAAATCCCAAATTAATTATCAAGGCATTCTTGGGGTGATACTGCTTTATAAAATTCTGCAAGCCGCGACTTATTTTAGAATTTCGCAAAGACGTGGCTTTTACTTCAATGGGCCAAATTTTTCCAGATCGCGAACAAAGAACAAAATCAACTTCTGCTTTATCTTTAGTCCTCCAAAAGTGAACCGCTAAATCAACATTTTTAATTATTTCGGAAAAAATAAAATTCTCTAAAAGCGCTCCTTTATCCAGTCGGGTGTCAAAATCTTTAAATGAATCAACGGCAAAATTTCTCAGTCCAGTATCCAAAAAATATATTTTAGGCATTTTAGTTAATTCTTTGCGCTGATTTTTAAAAAATGGCGGAATCAATTTAATAATAAACGTATTTTCCAAAATACTGAGATATTTTTCTAAAGTGCGGTAAGTGATGCCCACGGTGTTGGAAAGTTCATGAAAATTTACTAATTGACCAATCTGGCCGGCTAAAATATTAAAAAGTTTTGTGAAAGATAACGGTTGTGTAATTTTTAAAAAGCTAATAACATCTCTTTCTATATAACTTGAATAAATTTCTTTTAAAATTTGTTGTTTTTCTTTAATATTCGTTTGTAGAGCCGCTTTAGGATAACCGCCCCAAGTAATAAAATTAAAAAGATATTTTAAAACCTCTTTTTGGCTATAAGAAGAAATTTCTTCTTTGGGGATTATTTTTGCTAAAACCCGAGCTTTAAAAGAAAGGTATTCTTGAAAGGAAAATGGATGGAGGTGAAAAATTCTTTTTCGGCCAGTTAAAGATTCATAAATTTTGGCTTTAATTTCTAAAGTAGATGAACCAGTTAAAATAAATTTGACTGGTAAATTAAGATCATAAATACCTTTAAAAAAAACTCCTGCATTTTTAACTCGTTGAGCCTCATCAACAAAAACAAACAGCTTTCGTCTGCCAATTCTTTCTTTTAAAAAATCAATAAATTTTTGTTGGTCAGTGAAAAGCTCTAAATCGGTCAGTAAGTCAAGATTAAAAATAAATATTTCATCTTCTGAATATCCTTTTTTAAGCAGAAAACCTTTTAATTGGAAAAGCAGGGTGGTTTTACCTGTTTGCCGACTACCAATAATAATAGTCATTTCTGGATTTTCTAAATGTTTAATAACATCTGATAAAATTGTTCGTTTAACGATATTTTTTAAGTTTTGGTTCATATTTGGCAATATTAGCACGAGAATTATTGCTGTCAAGGACAATAATTTTGATTGAAAATTCTTAAATTTATTATTTAGCTAATTTTTTTGATTTTCAATGATTTTCCAATGACCTGCTCTAGCGCTTCCGACTCTTTTGATTAAGTCTTTTTTCTTAAGTTTTTTAATGTTTTCTTCTATATTTTTGGGTGCTATTCCAACTTTTTTCGATAATCTAACTATTGAAATATTCTTATCTTTAGAGAAATATTTTAAAATTGATCTTTGATTTTTACTTAATTTTTCACCCACCTTTTCACCCACCTTTTCACCCACCTTTCCTACTAATTCCTTTTTATTCATTTTTTTATTTATATTTTTATTTTCAGTCTTCATTATTCTAAGGTTAGATTTCCTAAAAGTTTTTTGCTATTTTCAAAATCAATTTCTTGTTTTTCAGATTCTATAAATTGATCCATTAATTCTTTTTTATAAATCCAAGAAGTATTTCGTTTACCTAAATAATCAGCATAACTAGACCATGAATAATTTTTTACTTTTTCTTTTATATCACTTTTATTATCAAATAACTTACTTGGGTTGTAATGGATATAGTATGGAAGGTGTAAAAAATGGATTTCTTTTTTTATTAAGACAGCCTTATAACGTCCTTGAAATAGAGAACCGACCCTCTTGTATTTTTCATTAAAATATCTGGCGTAAGAATTAATTAACCGTCGCATAAAATCAGTAATTGCCCTTTCGGTTAGTTGTTGCACCATTAAATGGAAATGGTTAGGCATCAGACAATAACATAAAAGCCTAATTTCTTTATAGATTTCCGTCTCCCGTCCTGTTGGCAACTTCCTAACAGGTCGGACCTGTGAGGAAGTTTTTCCTTGATGAGGGTCTTCCGGCGGAGTTAGATATCTTTTAAGAAAATATAAAAACATTCTATAATCTTCATCGTCAAGAAAAATTTCTCGTTTTTCTACGCCACGATTATAAATGTGGTAAATTCCATCTTTAACATAAATTTTGACTATGTTTTTTGAGGGCATGATTGTGTTAATAATTTTTATTGGTTTTAACTTCTTAACAGTCTTAACAGGTCGGACCTGTTAGGAAGTTACTGCGAGGAGCGAGCGGAGCGAGCGATGATTAATACAGTGATACGAGTCCTAACCTGTAAGGAGTTAGCTGAACCGGGTTAATCTCTAATAAAAATAAACTGGATAAATCCTTGCGCGATCTATAATTTTTTGATTAATGTCTTGATAACTTAAATAAACATCTATATCCGGATATCTTTTCTTAAAAAATTCTATTGAGCCGAATTTTCTGGTTTTTAAGTAGGCCTTTGATTCTATTGCTATTGTTTTACCATTGCCTAAAAAAATGATAAAATCAATCTCATTCTTTTTTTTGTCGCGCCAAAAATTAAATTTATAATCATTTTTAATGAATTGCTGCGCTAATCCATTTTCCAATAACAATCCTTTGTCTGGCCTTGTGTCTAATTTTCTAAAATCATCAACAATAAAATTCCTTAATCCTGTATCTAAAAAATAAACCTTGGGATTTTTGACTATCTCTGTTCTTCTATTCTTAAAATACGGCCTCAAAAATCGGCAGATGTAAGTTTTTTCCAAAAAATTTAAATATTTTTTTAAAGAAGGATAAGAATAACCCGATACTTGAGATAATTCTTGATAATCTAATAAATTTCCTATTTGTAAGGCAAGCGCTTTTGTCAAATTATTCAGTTTGTAATCATCAATCAAGCCCAATATATCCCGCACCTCTCTTAAAAAATAAGTATTATAAATATTACGCAAGAGTTCCTTTTTCGCCTCATGGTTATCTTCTAAAACAACACGCGGATAACCTCCAAAAAGCAAATACTCTTCATAATAATATAATAATTTTTTATGAGCCTGTTTTCCTATCTTTATTTCAACATCTTTAAATTGTTCAACTAATTTTCTATTCTCTTTGTATATCTTTAAATAATTCTTGTCCTTGGCTGACAAAAACTCTTGAAAATCAAAAGGATAAAGATTGAAAATTAACACTCTGCCAACTAAATATTTTACCGCCCTAACGCTTAAATCAATTGCCGAAGATCCTGAAATTATAATTTTTATTTTCTGAGAATCAAAAATGTATTTAAGAATCTTGCCTCCGTTTCTTGCATATTGAAATTCATCAATAAATAAATATTTATTTCCTTTTATATATATATTTATAAAATCATCTGTTTGGCTTTCAAACATTCTTAATATATTTTGGTCATCAAAAGAAACAGAAACAGCATCACTGAAATTTTTGATTAAATGATTAATCATTGTGGTTTTTCCTGTCTGACGAGCGCCTGTTATGGCAATTATTTCTCTGGCGTTCAGATATTTTAAAATGGTACCTTCTAAATTACGCTTAATATACATAAAATTTGCATGTTGTTACTATAATTAAACTACACTTCAATTATAGTTCTGTATTATATTTTGTCAATATTATTAAAAATTAGAATCGCAATTACCCAAGAACCCGATTTATTATTGCGAGGAGCGAGCGGAGTGAGCGACTTAAATTTCAGGCTGTAGACCCCGAGGGTCTACACTTTTCTTTTACTTTGTGAGGGGCAAACCGTCACAGGAGTTCGTGGACCCCGAAGAAATTCGTGGACCCCGAGGGTCTACACTTTTTTCATTCTGCGAGGGGTAGACCGTCACAGGGGTTCGTGGACACCGAGTGTCCAAAAACTTCTTTTAATAATAATGTTATCCACAGGGGGAGATTGACAAAGGGTTTTGATGTGTTATGCTGATAGTGTTAATTCTACGGGATTAATGCACCAAACTTCCCGGTCCTGATTTATTCAGGATGCGGGAATTTTTTTATTTATTTTTTAATATACTTCTTTAACTTGAGAAAATTAATATACTTAGCGCATTTTATTAATTCAATAGAAACACTATATTTGGTGGCCATAACCAAACATCTCTTCCTGTATTTCATTTTCATCAATTGCAATAATGGCTCAAAATCACTATCACCACTAACTAAAATTAACGTATCATATTTATCTTTTGTTTCTAAAACATCTATTGTTAATTCAACATCTAAATTGCCTTTGTAAAAACCGCCTTTATCTTTTTTCTGATCCTTAATAAATTTAACTTTCTTACTCCTTATTTTATACCCTATCATTTCCAAAAAATTAAGAAATTTTGTCTGTTCAGTAAAACTTAAATCTCGAGCAGTGTAATAATAAATTTCCTGTAATTCAACTTGTTGTTTTAAATAATCTAAAAATTTTCTAAAATCTATTTGCCATTTCAGTTTTCTCTGCGAAAAATATATATTAGAAGCATCTATAAAAACACTTACTTTTCCTTTTGTAAACTGCTTTATCATAATACTCTTTATTATATCATTTATTAGTTAATTAAAAATTATCTACGGTATGTCTTGATTATTCTTTTTAATGTGCTATCCTAATAACAGGTGTCAACTCAGAGCTAATCGGATCATTCCGAGATTCCGAAAGGTTCGTCAATTTATTGGCGAATTTTTTGTTTTATAGTAAAGAGTGAGCGACTTAAATTTCAGGCTGTAGACCCCGAGGGTCTACACTTTTCTTTTACTTTGTGAGGGGCAAACCGTCACAGGAGTTCGTGGACCCCGAAGAAATTCGTGGACCCCGAGGGTCTACACTTTTTTCACTTTTTTCACCGTCACAGGGGTTCGTGGACACCGAGTGTCCAAACTTTTATTTGTTTGGGAACTCGGTTCCCAAACTTTTTAGCTAGGAATCCTTGGACACCGAGTGTCCAAACTTTTATTGAGAGTGTTATATGCCAAATTGGGAGCGTTCTTTGTCAAAGAGGGAGGTTATTTCGTTTTTTGACAGGGCGCGGTTGTAGATTTTGACGTTGGAAATGGAGCCAGTAAATTCATAATCGCCATTACTACTTAGACACCGAGTGTCTAAGTAAATCATTGTCTCCTTTTTAAGTAAATCGCTACTTAGACACCGAGTGTCTAAGTTAAAGGAAGCTTTTACTTGCGGGGCTTAAAGTACTAAATTTGAAAATTTGGCCTAAAACCCAGAACTGAAGCAGGTTTCCGAGCGTCTATTTTTGGGGCCAGACCCCATTAAATATGTTTAAACTGGTGAGGAACAGGATGTGCGAGGTCGAACCTCGTACATTAATATGTTTGTTGCAATCCGATCTCAACAGACTTCTATTGGGGTGTTATATTCCGAATTGGGAGCGTTCTTTGTCAAAGAGGGAGGTTATTTCGTTTTTTGACAGGGCGCGGTTGTAGATTTTGACGTTGGAAATGGAGCCAGTAAATTCATAA
>JAHIMV010000036.1 GCA_018896315.1 Patescibacteria group bacterium
TATGAAAAGACTAAGGCAAATAACCTGCTCACTGAATCGCGCTACATACAATTACAGGGAGATTTAGGACTGCTTCAGGCAAAGGATAATTATACTCAGACCAGAAATCAGGTAATTATTGATGTGGCACAAAAATATCTTCAATTAAATCAAGCTAATAAAAATATTACCGCAAAGAGTAAAGAAGCAGAATTGGAAAAAAATTTATTGGAGGAAGTTAAAGCACAGGTTAAAGCCGGGTACAAAGGAAATTTAGATCTTCTTGGGCAGGAAAGCAATTACAATAATGCTGTCTTTAATTTAGAAAAAGCCAATGATGACTACCATCAATCTTTTAGAGAGTTTAAATTAGAATTAGGATTAAACGATCAAGAGGAAAAAGAATTTAATTTAGCCGAGGTAGATTATCCCCAAGTTTGGCAGATAGATGAGGAAGAAGCCCTAAAAAAGGCCATTGAAAACAGCTTTATTTTGGAATTACGGAAAAGGCAGATAGAATTGGATAAAATTGATTTAGAAAGGGCTGAAGTAGCCGCAAGTCCGGAATTAGATTTGCGAAAGCTGAAAAATAATATAGAATTATCTAATTTAAATTTTAATAAAACTCAAAAAGAATTATCTAACTCCATTAAAAAACAGTTCTATGCTTACAAGCAATCTATTAATAGTTTAGATTTAAGCCAGCAAAACCTTAATCAAGCTCTGGAAAATAATAGTATTTTAGTCGAACAGGTAAAAGCGGGTCTTAAAACTAAAAAAGATCTTTTATCAGCAGAAATAAGTTTATTGCAAGCAGAATATAGTTTAAATTCAGCCATCCTCAATTACTATACGGCTAAACTAACCCTACAGGAATTGATCGGGCAGAAGATTGAAGAGGGAGAGATTGAATGAATCGAATTAGCAAAAATAATTCGTTTTTTATTTTATTTTTAATAATATTTATAACTTTTATCTTCGCCGGAGCGAATATTCAAGCCAACGAGATTTCTTTGGAAGAAGCCCTTACTTGGGGGATTGAAAACAATTCTTCAATTAAAGAAATAAAAGACAGTATTGAGACCATAGAAAGAAGTTTAAATTTAATTGATACTGAATACGGTTTCAAAACCCAGATTAGCGCTAATCCGATTATTGCCGGTGGTTTTGAAGAACCGGCTGACGATAGCTCAAATGGTGTTGATGGAGAAGATACCAGCTCCGAAAGCAGTAGCAGCATTCCTAAAATCAGTTTAAAAACTACGAAATTATTTCCTAATGGAATAATCCTTCAATCGGAAATTTCCATAAAAGAAGAAGACTTGTTTGATCTGGAAAAGCTTTCAGCAGGACCTACCAGCACTTTTAGTGCAACTAAAAGCCTTTATCCCGTACTTCCCATTAAATCAGAACAGGAAAAATATCTCACTTCTAATAACCTGCTTAAAGCCAGGGAAAATCTACCCTGGCAGCAAGAATACAAAAAAATAGAATTTTTAGAATCTTATTTTATCCTTTTGCGCCTGCAGGAAAAACTATCTTTGGCTGAAATCAATTTTCAATATGCTCAAGATGATTTAAACAAGGTAATAAAGAAAATTGAGATTGGTGAAGCAGGAGAAAGACAGAATATAGAAGCAAAGATCGCTTTGAAAAAAGCAGAAATAAATTTTTTACAAGCTCAAAATACTTTTCTCCAACAAAAGAACGGATGGTATTTAAATCTGAATTTACCGGAAGAGACCGAAGTGCTTTTAATGGAAGACTCGCCTTTTTTAGAAGAAATTATAAAATGGGCTGATTATTTGGAATTTAATTTTAAAGAAGAAGAGTTTACGGAATTAGCAGTGGAGAATTATTACAAAATTAAAAATAATCTTTTGGATCAAGATAGCGCTCAAAAAGAAGCAGAATGGAATTTGGCTAAAAATAAACCTCAGGTTGATTTATTTGGCGCTTATAGTAGCCAGGATAATAGTTGGGGAATAGGAATTGAATTAAGTTACGATATCTTCGACGGAGGGAAACAAAAGATAGAAGACGAAGGATATCAAGCGAAATTGGAAAATTTAAAAGATGATTATTTGCAGATAGTCTCTGAGTTAAA
>JAHIMV010000037.1 GCA_018896315.1 Patescibacteria group bacterium
CCCTCCAATCCCCAAGGAGTTGCTTTAATAATTTTTATTTTAACAAACCGACCAACCCTTAAAGATCCTTTCAGGTCTTTTATTTTTACATTTTTAAAAGTTTTGGTTTTACCCAAGCAAAAATCATTTTTTGCCTGCCCCATACCGAACTTGCAGTGGTGCGGGGTTTGTTCAATTAAAACTTCAATTGTTTTATTAATATATTTTTTATTATTCTTTAAGGCGGTTTTTTCTAAAATTCTATTTAAAATTTGTTCCCTTCTTTTTTTTTCTTTTTTAATAACATCATCTTTTAATTGACAAGCAGCCGTCATTGGGCGAGGGGAATATTGGGCAATGTATATCATGTCAAATTTAGCCCATTTCATTAATTTAACTGTTTGTTTAAATTCTTTTTTTGTTTCCCCGGGAAAACCAACAATAATATCAGTAGAGATACTAATCATACGAATTTTATCACGAATTTTACCAATAAGTTTTTTATAATCCTTAACAGTATAGCCGCGGTTCATTTTCTGTAAAATTACATCATCCCCAGATTGGACTGGCAAGTGTAAATATTCAGTAATTTTTTCTGACTTAGCCATTATTTCAATTAATTCATCTGATAAATCTTTTGGATGAGAAGTAATAAAACGCAGCCAAAATTTTCCAGGCAAATCATTAATCAATTGCAGCAATTTTGCAAAGTTAATATTCGTAATTCGTATATTCGTATTAAATTCGTAATTCGTAGGAGAGCGATAGCGATTGACATTTTGACCTAAAAGAATTATTTCTTTATATCCCTTTTTAATTAGTTTTTTTACTTCCTCGATGATTTCTTGAGCTGGTCGGCTAATTTCTTCCCCTCTAACATAAGGAACAACGCAATAGGCGCAAAAATTATTACAGCCAGTCATAATAGGGACATAAGCAGAAACGGGGGAAGTTAGGAGCGGGGGAATAGAGAAATAATTGTTACATTGAGAGGTGGAAAATAATTGCGGTCGCAGTGATATTCCACCTTTTTCTGACAACAGTTTTGGTAATATAGGTAAATCTTTGATATTAAAAATTAAATCAACCTTATTCTCCAAATTTTTTCTATCGGTTGGTAAAATGCATCCAGTTAAAATAATTTTTTTATTTTTAATTTGTATTTTTGATTTTTGATTTTTGATTTTTGATTTTGAAAATAAGCCATAAACCCTATCAACAGCTGATTGGCGCACAGAACACATATTAACAATAATTAAATCAGCCTGTTCAGGTTTATTTACAGGTTGATAGCCAATGTTTTCCAAAACAGCGGCAATTCTCTCAGAATCGCTCTTGTTCATTTGACAACCGTAGATTATAATTTTATACTTCATAATTTAATAATTATAGACAAAAGCCAGACCTTTTTCAAGCCCGACTTTTGTTTAAGAGTTTATTGTAATCTCTTTCTTATCTGAAAAGGTTTTTCATTTTTTCAAGTAGAGACGGCTTACCAAGAGAACCTTCAGGGGCTGGCAATCCTTCAAATTGTTTTCTTTCCTCAATTCTTATTTGTTCAGGTTGTATATTAGTAGGTTTATTAATTTCTTCGGGTTTTGGTGGTAGGGGATTTTGGTTTCCGCCGTCCATTATATTTTCTGGCATAATTTTTTCTGGACATTTATCTACTTTTTGCCAACCACTTGGAACAACACATGGATTAGGAAAAGCGCGGCACATGCCACCACTAACAGCATAGGTAATAACCTGAATACAAGGTTCTGATTCTGTTCGGCCAGGGAGGTAAATTGGCTCAGTAGGTTCAATCCGTGGCCTAATTTGTTCCACTTCAGTTGGCGATTCTGGCATTATTTTACCTTCAATTATTGGTTTTTCAGGCATTGTTTTACCTTCAATTATTGGTTTTTCAGGCACTGTTTCTCCAGAAGATGGACTAAGCTCCTCCCCTTGCTCAATTCTTTGTTCAATTCTTTCTTTAACTCTTTGTGTAGTTGTTTCAGGAACTTGTTGTATTTTGTTTTGTATTTGCTTTGCCGCATCAATAATCATTTCCGCAGGAAGGTCTTGTAATTTTTGTCTAATTTCAATAGGTAAAATTCTAGTTGCTTCTTTAATTTTTTGTATTTGTTCATTAGAGAGATTCATTTGTTCAAAAGGCAGATCTATTTCTTTTAGTTCTCCTGTATCTTCACTAGATTTTTCTTCTAATCTATCTTTGTATTGTTCCCATGCTTGTTCTAAATTTCCTTCTTTTACTTGTTGAATAGCCCTATCAAAAGATTTTTTGTCATCAATGGGCATTTCATCGGTTTCCATTTCCATTATTTCTATTTCTAAAAAATCACCAACCATATTTTCCATTGTCTGTTCCATTTCTATAACCCTTTTTTGAGCTACTTCATGTTTTAGTTCAAATTCTTTAACAAAACGCCAAACAGAATTCAATTGATTAAAAGCGGCATTTATTTGACCAAGAGAATTTCCATATTTTTCTTGATCAAAAGCTGTTTTTGCTTCTTGGAGAAGTTTTTTAGCATTTGCAAGATGTTGTGGAGCAGGGGAGTTTTTTAAATATTCTCCAATCTCTTTTTGAGTCAGAAGTTCTTTAAAATTTTTCTCTGTTTGGTCAATTTCATTTTTAGCTTTTTCTAATCTTTCAATCACTCTTTCTTTACTAATTTCTTCAAACTGATTTGCAATTCTATTATCTACTTGTTGGAAAATGTCAGGAGTTATTTTTTCAAATTCTTGTTTAATAAAGCTGTCATTATTAATCCTGTCTTTTAAGTTTTGCATCTTTTCTACATCATCTATGTTTAAAATTTTTTCCATTACATTATTGGCTTGTTTATTAAACATTTCATTCATCAGCTCTGATTGAGGAGCAAAATCTCTAAGAATTTCCATGTGTTCAGGCATATCGCCAGCCAATCTATTTAAGACAATAGACCTTTCGCGGTCATTCGTTGTTAAGTTAATTTCTTTCTCCATCTCTTCTACTACTTTAGTTTTCATTTGTTCAAAGAATTCTTTTTTATCTTGAGGAATGATTTGTTCAATTTCTTTAAAAACTTCTAACTGTTTAACATCATGAAGTTTCTCCAATTTTTTTAAGAATTCTACTTGATCTTCTGGAGTTTTAATTTTTTCAAATTCCTGTCTAAAATTCTCTAAAGCATTGTTTTTAATTTCAAGCATTTTTTCAATTGTTTCTGGAGCAAGATTATTTTCCAATTCTTTAATAATTCTTATATCTTCCATTTTACCTTGCTCTAAATGACGGAAAAATTCTTGTTTCTGTTCTTCATTTGTAAATTCTTGCATCTTATTCTCAATTCGTCCTATGGCTTTGTCTCTAATTATTTTCATTTCTTGATGAAGAAATTCTGGCATTTCTTCACGAGTAAAATCATTAATAATTTCTAAATGTCTTATTTCATTACCACCAACATTTTCAATATATTCTTTAAATTTATTTCCTTCCACCTCAGCCATATTTGTCATTTTGTCTTGCAAACGTTGCGTTGTATTTTCTCGAGCCTGCTGAATTGCTTGTTTTGCTTGTTCAGGAATTTTTTCTTCAATAATTTTTAAAACTTCTATATTTTTAAAATCCTTAAAATCACTACCTATTTGAGATTCAATTACATTAGTTATTCTTTCTCTTATTTGTTCTGGTTCAATAAGATTGGTAATTGTTTGTCCAAAATAATCAAGACCATCTTCTCTAACCACATTCATCCTTTCAAATTGTTCCGGAGTCAGATTTTTTTCAATTCCATCAATTAATTTTTGTTGTTTAAATGAGTAATCTATCATTCTTTCAGCAAAATCTTGAGATTTCATATTAATCTCTTCTGAAGATTTTTCTACTATTTTAGAAACATTTTCTAAGTCTTTTTTATAACTTTCTAAGGTCTTGGTGACAATTTCTGAATTGCCCTCTTTTTGAGCCATTTGTTTTGATTCAATTAGTTTTTCATTAGCGTACTGAAGATTAAGTTCAACTTTTTTTACTGGATCAAATGTCAGAATTGAACGAAAACCGCGCCAAATAGTTTTAATTGGATAATATGGGCTAGTCGGCAAAAGTCTTTGTTCACTCACTCCTAAATCTTGAGCCATAATATTTTCATCTAAAAGAACATCATCCGAGGTTTTAATAGACCTGGTCATTGTTTCTCCACTAGTTGGTTCAACAGCAGAAGTCTCTTCGTTTATTAAAACAGGTCCTTGATCGATTATAAGCCCTGGTTCATCAATTATTACAGGGTCAACATCAATTTGTTTAGGAGGAGTATCAATTATTTGTTGCGCCATGACTCTTATTCCAGGTAAAATAAAAAGCCCAAAGACTAGTCCCAAAATGAATAATTTTGTTGTTTTTTCCATAATTTTTTATTATTATTTATAATTAAAATGTTTTTTAACCCCCACACCTTTTGAATATTA
>JAHIMV010000038.1 GCA_018896315.1 Patescibacteria group bacterium
ATGTTTAGGATATTTGACACCCAACGAAGCTTTTAAAATTGAAATAAACAAATTACAAAAAGGTCAATTTAACAAATATCAAAATTTTTTATCCACAAGTGTTGCACTTGTAAATTGAATGTGGGTTGTTTAGTATTTGGAATTTAGAATTTAGTCAGGCCTTCGTAGCCGAAGCTACTTCAGCGGAGTAGGCAATTTGTTTGTAATTTGTAATTTGTTATTTAAGATTTATTAACTATATGTTTCAGATATTAAAGAAATCAAAGTTGTCCAATGCCAGATTGGGCAAACTAACAACTCAACATGGAATAATTAAGACGCCATTTTTTATGCCCATTGCTACGCGAGCAGCTGTTAAGGGCTTGACTACAAAAGAATTAAAAGAATTAAAAGCGCAGATAATTCTTTCTAATACTTATCATTTATTTTTAAGGCCAGGAACAGAGATTATTAGAAAAGCCGGAGGTTTGCATAAATTTATGAATTGGCCAGGGCCCATTTTAACTGATAGTGGTGGCTATCAAGTATTTTCTTTAGCAAAAATAAGAAAAATACAAGAATCAGGAGTTGAATTTAGATCAGAAATTGATGGGCAAAAGATTATGTTGACACCAGAACAATCCATTAAAATTCAACAAGATCTAGGCTCTGATATAATGATGATTTTAGATGAATGTACTGCTTATCCTTGTGATTATAAAAAAGCTGAACAAGCAGTTCAAAGAACAACTTTATGGGCCAAGCGCTGTAAAGCCGTACACAATCAACAATCCCTGCCTGTCCGGCAGGCAGGAACAATCAACAATCAACAATTACTCTTTGGTATTGTTCAGGGTTCGGTTTATGCTGATTTAAGGAAAAAAAGCGCTCAAGAATTAAGAAAAATTGATTTTCATGGTTATGCAATTGGAGGATTATTGGTTGGTGAGCCGATAAACAAGACCTATCAGATAATAAAAGAAACTATTAAAGAATTGCCAGAAAATAAACCACGTTATTTAATGGGCGCGGGCAAGCCAGAACAAATTATTAGAGCGGTGAAATTGGGAATAGACATGTTTGATTGCGTTATTCCCACAAGAAACGCTCGACATGGATTACTATACGTAAATCCTAAATCCGAAATCCTAAATCCTAAACAAATCCAAAATCTAAAATTCCAAACTCTAAACAAGAAATTTTATAAAGAAATACATATTACTAATGCTCAATATAAGAAAGATTTTAAGTCTTTAGATAAAAATTGTTTATGTTTTACTTGCCAGAATTTTTCCCGCGCTTATTTAAGGCATTTATTTATGACCAATGAACCATTGGGACAAAGATTGGCAACAATTCACAATTTAGCTTTTTATCTAGGTTTAATGAAAGAGATTAGAAAACAAATTCAAACAGGGGCTTTTTAAATCTTTATTTTGGCTTTTAGAAGTAAAATACTGCTATTATTTAGCAGTTATTGTTTTTGGTAGTAAATGCGAGTTATCCACAGTAAGGGTATTGACAATTTTGTAAATATGATATATAATATATACATTATTACGATAAATAACTATTATTTTAATTATTTTAAACTATGGAACAAAAAAGAGAAAGATTTAAAAGGTTGGCTAATTATAGGACAAATGAGATTCTTAAAAGGTTAAGAGTGCTTGGAAATTGTTCAAACCGAAGTGCTTATGAATATACAGAAGAAGATATAAATAGAATTTTTTCTACGATTGACCGTAAAATTAAAGATATTAAAGCGAGATTTTATTTTCCTAAGAATAAAAAAGAGTTTAAATTATAAGAAAATGGTCAAGAAAAATATTAAAAATATAGATATAATTTTATATGCTCTATATTTAGGGGGAGGGCAGAGAAAAAAAGTCCATACAGAAGATATAACTCTTGAATGTTTTAAATTATGTCCGTCTAGATTTTCTTGGATTAAACATTCCAGTTATCCCAGTTTAGAATCCGTCAGGAGACCTTTAATAGATGTTCGTTTCAAGAGACGTGGTTCTCTTGTTAGTGGAAGACATGGAAAGACTAAAGATAATCAAGTTGCTGATGGGTGGATATTTACACCTGAAGGAATTAATTGGATTAGAAAAAATAAAAAAAGAATTGAAAGTATGTTGAAAATAAAAAAATCAAAGAATGTTGTTAGAAGAACAAATCTTGATAAAAAGATATTTGAACTAGAAAATTCTATAGCTTTCAAAAAATTTTTAAAAGATAATAGCTGTAAAAATATAAAAGAGTATGAGTTTACTGACTTTTTGGGGGCTAATTTAGATTCACCAAAAACTGTTATTGATAATCTTATAGAGAAAGCACTGGCAATTGCTGCTGAATCAGGAAGGAATAAAATTATTAATTTTATTGATAAAGCTAAAAAACATTTTAATAAATTTCTAGAGAAATAAAATTATAAACAAATGAATAATTTAAACAAAATTAAAGTAGGAGAGAAAAAGCATTTAATTTATGATGATCGTTATTTTCGCCTAAACGCAGAGAGGGTAATGAAGGGAAATGTAATTAGGGCTTTAGTTGAACTTATAACTAATTGCGATGATAGTTATAGTCGTTTAGGAAAAAATGGTAGCAAAGAAACAATAGGAACAATAGAGATTAGAATTTTTAGAAAAAGAAATAGTTGTACTACATTTAAAATATTAGACAGAGCAGAAGGAATGACCTTGGAAAATATGTACTCCAAGATTGGAAGGGTCGGATACGCCAATAGTGGCTTTCTCGAAGGCAAACCTTCAAGGGGTTTAATGGGAAGAGGAGCCAAGGAATGTGTTATTTTTGGATCTTTAAGATATCAGTCAATTAAAGATGATGGATATGCCGAGACAGAGATTAATCGCAAGCATTTGGACCTTATCGCTATTGCCGATAGGCCTGTAAATGAGGCAGATAGAGTAAATTTAGAAATTAATAAGGGTAATGGAACTTTAGTTACATTAGAAGTTGATCCAAAATGGAAAATACCGAACAATGAGACATTTATAAAAAAATTTCCTAAATATTATAGTTTAAGAGATATAATGTCGGAGGATAACAGAAAGATTATTTTTATAGATGAAAGAAAGCCAAATAAAAAGTATCATTTAATTTATGATTATCCAGATGGCAAAACAGTTTTTAATGAAGAAATTAGTATTCCTGAATATCCAAATGCTAATCCTATGTTGATAATAAAAAGAAGTAAAGAAAGAATTAAGACAGAAGCCAGTTCTGATTATTGGGAGGGAGGTTTTCAGGTGAAAAGCGAGAAAGCTATTCATGAGGTCACTTCTTTTTCTAAAGATATTGAGAATGATCTTCCGTATTTTGAATATTATTTTGGTTTTTTGGTTTGTAATTATATAGATAAATTAGTAAGGGATTATGAAAAAATTGAAAAGAAAAAAGGAGATCATACAGATAGGAATCCATTTTATATTATTGATCCAGAGAGAAACGGTTTAAATGTAGAACATCCTTTTACTAGAGCATTATACAAAGAGGCAGGTATAGTCGTAAAAAATCTTTTAAAGAAAGAAAGGGAAAAAGAAAATAACAAAATTAGGGAAATTGAGAATAGGGAAACAAAAAATAGACTTAAAAAACTCGCAAAAGAGGTTAGTAAATTTATTAAGGAGAATGTGGAGGACATAGAAATACCGGTAGATGAGTATTATATTGATTCTTCAGAGATTCCTTCAGGGGGATGGAGAATTATTCCAAAAGGATTAAATATTCCCATCGGGCAAGAAAAAAGAGTTTACATTTATTGTAAGCCTATTTCTTGTAAAGAAAAGGAGTATATAGAGATTTCTACATTAAATAAAGATAACATTC
>JAHIMV010000039.1 GCA_018896315.1 Patescibacteria group bacterium
CTTACGTCAAAAACTTTTTCTACTCCAAGTTTTTTTATCCCTGCCGCTAATTTTTCAGTAATAGGCATCCCTAAAGGAATATTAAATTCTTCGCCAATACTTGTTCTAATTGAAGGAGCAAACTGAACAACAACTAATTTATCTTTTTGTTGAACCCCGTTAGAAAAAATATCTTCTGTAGATTGATTCTTAGAAACAGAACTTTCAGTACTGTCAGATTTTCTAACGGGGTGAAAGGGTTTTTCAATTTCTTCAAATTCTCCAACCGCTTCAAAGGCACCAGCCGGACAATGAACAATACACTGTCCACAATAAATACAATCTTTATTCTTGTCTTTAGTAGGCACTATTTTTGTATGTACTCCCCTGTTTTTCATTTCTAAAAACCCGACTCCTTGTTTTTCACACATTTCAACACAATTATAACAATCAATACACTTGGAAGAATCAAAAATAAGAGATTTTCCAAATTGATAAACTGAGAAGTCTTTTTTCCTGTCAACGAAACGATTTGTTTTAAGTCGATGCCTTTTTGCTAATCTTAAAAGCTGGCAACGGGCTGTCCAAACACAGTCATTACATTCTTCAAAATGTTGGGCAAGAATTAATTCTAAATTAATTCTTCTTACTCTCTTAATTCTTGGTGTATCAGTCATGACTTCCATTCCTGGTTTAACTTTAGTGGAACAAGATGTTTGTAAATCTTTAATACCTTTTATTTTAACAACACAAATACAACAATTAGACTTTATTTCTAAATCTGAATGATAACAAAATGCTGGAATTTCAATTCCATGTTTTTTGGCCACTTGAAAAACTGTCTGCCCCTCAAAAGCCTGAATCCTCTTTCCGTTAATAATTATTTTTACCCTGTTAAATTTCGCCGTAGGCGAACCTGCTTCGCAGGATTTAACGGGGTGAATTCTTTTACTTTTAATCATTTAAACTTAATCACTTTTTTAATTAAAGTTATAAAAGGCAAAGCCACGTTTTTTCCAAAAGGACAAAAGCTGGTTTGATCCAAAACAAATAATAAATCCATAAGTGTTTTTTGGTTCACCCTGTTAAATAATTTCGCCTTTGGCGAAATTGCCGCTTTGCGGCATTTAACAGGGTAAACTTTTTTTTTGCTTAAAATTTGCCTAACACGATAAACTCCTTCTCTACAAGGAACACATTTACCACAATTCTCTTTAAAAAAGAAATCAATCCATTTTTTCATTAAAAAATTTGGATTGGTTTTTTTAAGGTTATAAACAAAAATTGTTCCGACTCCACCTACTTTTTGATTTAGCTCCTTTGAGAGTAAAATGCGACCACTGGCTCCTCCTCCTGCTTGAACAAAAAAATTAAAATTAGGCAAATTATTTGTCTTTTTTAAAACCTGTCTCACGCTTAATTTTTCTGATAATTCATAAACGCCTGGACTCTTTACCCCACTTAAAGAATAAAAACGCGTCTTTTTATACTTATTCTGAATGATTTGCGCTATATAATAAAAAGTTTCTACATTGTTGACTAAAGTAGGACAACCCCAAAGTCCTTTTTCAGGCGGGTATGGCGGGCGAGCCTGAGGAATAGGATCTTTTCCTTCTAATGTTTGAATTAAAGTGGTTTCTTCTCCGCAAAGATAGCCGCCTTGTTTTTTAAAAATTTTTATAGATAAATTATTAACTTTAATAATTTTGTCTAATGATTCTTTAAATTTTTGATAATAATCTTTACGAAGATAAATATAAGCTGAACTATGATCAATGGTTTTTAAAGCAATTTCGATTCCTTTAATTAATTCTTCTGGATAATTATGAAGAATAAAACCATCTTTAAACGTCCCTGGTTCTCCTTCAGAACCGTTACAAATAATATATTTCTTTTTTGCTAAAGCTTTTTTAACCATTTCCCACTTTAATCCAGTAGGAAATTCTGCTCCACCCCGTCCTCTCAGACCAGAATCTTTTATTTTTTTAATTATGTTTTGAGGACTCATAAATTATCTAAAAAATCAAGAATCGGGGTACCCGGAATTGCACCGAGACTACATTCTCCCCGAGAACGCGTCCTACTGTTAGACTATACCCCGGAAAAATTAAGACCCAAGATTCATTTTTTTCAAAGATTTTAAACACTTAGTACAAATCTTTATCCTCTTGCCAGATATCATTTTTGTCTGTAAATTTAAATATTGCCGCCTTTTTGTAGCGATATTTGAATGGGATCTGGTGAAACTTGTTTGTGTGCCACGTCCACAGATTGAACAACGTCTTGCCATAAATTTAAAAATTTAAAATTTTTAAATAATAATCAATAACCAAGAAACAAGATACAAACGTTTGATTATTTGATTATTAAAATTTGGAACTTATTTGATTATTATTTCTTGTATCTTATATCTTTTAATTTATATTAACACTTTAAACTTATTTAGCAAGTATGACAGATTTTTATTTTAAAATTTTTATTTATATCATCATTATTCTCTCTGCTGTTTTCCATGAATATGCTCACGGTTGGGCAGCTTATCAACTTGGAGATTCAACAGCCAAAGATGAAGGGCGTTTAACCTTAAATCCTCTTGTCCATTTAGACCCTATTGGAACAGTGATTCTTCCTCTTTTTTTATTATTTACCTCTGGAATGTTTCTTGGTTGGGCCAAGCCTGTTCCTTATAATCCTTATAATCTTCGAGACTTAAAATATGGAACATTAAAGGTGGCGATAGCTGGACCAGGGGCTAATCTTTTAATTGCTTTAGTTGTAGGCCTTATATTAAGACTCTTTCTGCCAGTCATCTCCAGTTATAGTATGGTTCTTCCATTTTACCTTGGTTTTATTGTTTATGTTAATATATTTTTAGCTTTGTTTAATTTATTGCCTTTTTCTCCTCTTGATGGTTCAAAAATATTCGCTGACCTCTTTCCTAATCAATGGAGATATTTTATGCAACTGGGAATGATGGGAATTTTCCTTGCCCTTTTTGTCGCCTTCTTTATTCTCTCCCCAATCGCTAATTTTATTTTTAAAATAATTGTTGGACAAGGATTTATATTTTAGTGTCTCCGCCAAAACTGTATGCTATCTTGACATTTTTTTTTATTAAGTTAAAATACAGTTCATTAGAACATTAGAACATCATAACATGAAAACATTCCCTGCCTGCGGCAGGCAAGGAAAAAATTTTTATAAAGTAAAATATCTCATGTTCAAATGTTCCAATGTTAAAATGTTAAAATGAATTATTATGCCAACCGTTAATCAATTAGTCCGTAAAGGAAGAAAAAAATCTAAAAAGAAGTCAAAAACGCCTGCTCTGCAGACTACTTTTAATATTTTAAAAAGAAGAAGAAATGAAATAGCAAAAGGCCAACCATTTTTGCGTGGTGTTTGTTTAAAAGTTACTACGCAAACTCCTAAAAAACCTAATTCTGCTCTACGAAAAATTGCCCGAGTAAGACTTTCTAATGGAATGGAAGTAACTGCCTATATCCCTGGAATTGGCCATAATTTACAAGAACATTCTGTGGTTTTACTTCGTGGCGGTCGAGTAAAAGATCTTCCCGGTGTCCGCTATCATGTTGTACGTGGAGTTTATGATTCCGGGGGTGTTGAAAATAGAAAACAAAGTCGTAGCCTTTATGGAACAAAAAGGGGCAAAGGGAAACAAAAAACAGAAAAAAAATAAAGTGTTTTGTCTGAAATTTGGAGTGTTAACGAACAAATTTCAGCAACAAAACCTTTACCCTGTTAAATAATTTTACCAAAGGTAAAATTCCTGCTACGCAGGATTTAACAGGGTGCTCAAAAAATTAATAAATTAACTTTTCTCGCATGCGTGGAAAACAAGCCTCAAAAAGAAAAATTAAACCCGACTCTAAATATCAGCTTCCTCAATTAGCTAAATTTATTAATTATATAATGAAAGGCGGTAAAAAAATTACTGCAACAAAAATAGTTTATCAAGCATTAGACATTATTAAAGAAAAAAATAAGGGAGACTCAATAGAAATTTTCAAAAGAGCTATTGAAAATATTTCTCCTGTGGTAGAAGTGCGATCTCGTCGAATTGGTGGAGCCAATTACCAAATTCCATATCCAACAAATGAATCTCGTCAATTTGTTTTAGCTTCGCGATGGATTATTGCCGCTGCTAAAGCCAAAAAGGGCAAAACTATGGCAGAAAAACTAGCAGAAGAGCTTTTAGACGCTGCTGAAAAGCAAGGCTCTGCTATTAAGAAAAAAGAGGACGTTCATCGCATGGCCGAAGCCAACAAAGCCTTTGCTCACTTTGCAAGATACTAGTAGTTATGACTTCTGAATTTTCCTTAGAAAAAACTCGAAACATCGGCATTATTGCCCATATTGACGCCGGTAAGACTACTGTTACCGAGCGTATTTTATATTACACAGGAAAAAAACATAAAGTTGGTGAAGTGCACGAAGGACAAGCAGAAATGGATTGGATGGAACAAGAAAAAGAAAGAGGAGTAACAATAACATCAGCAGCAACAACAGTATTTTGGACCCCTAATAAAGGTGGAGAAACTCGTATTAATATTATTGATACTCCCGGACATATTGATTTTACGGCTGAAGTACAAAGATCTTTAAGAGTCCTTGATGGAGGAGTGGTTGTTTTTGACGGTGTTGCTGGAGTTGAACCACAATCAGAAACTGTTTATCATCAGGCTGAAAAATTTAAAATTCCTTTAATTGCCTTTATAAATAAAATGGATAGAATGGGAGCTGACTTTTATGCTGACCTAGATTCTATCTATGAAAAATTAACGACCAATGCTCATCCTATTCAATTGCCGATTGGGGCTGAAGCGAATTTTAAAGGTATTGTTGATTTATTCACTCGTAAAGCAAAATTCTACTTAGACGAAATGGGGAAAGATATTGAAGAAAGAGAAATACCAGCTGAATTAAATAATAAAGTTGAAGAATATCGTCATAAATTAATTGAAGCTATTGTTGAACATGATGAAAAATTAATGCATGAATATTTAGACGGCAAAGAACCGGAAATAAATGAATTAAAAAGAGTTTTACGTCAAGCAGTAATTCAAGGAAAATTAATCCCTGTTTTATGTGGTTCAGCCCTTAAAAATAAGGGGATTCAATCGTTATTAGATGCTATTTGTGAATATTTACCTTCTCCCTTAGATGTTCCTTCAGTAGAAGGAATTCTTCCTCAAACTGAAGAAAAAAAAGTCATAAAAGCAGATAAAAATGAGCCTTTTACCGCTTTATCTTTTAAAATAGCTACTGATCCTTATGTTGGTCGTCTTTGTTATATTCGGGTTTATTCTGGTTCTTTAAATGCTGGATCGTATATTTTAAATACTACTACTGGCAACAAAGAAAGAGTAGGCCGAATTGTTCAAATGCATGCTAACCAAAGAAAAGAACTTAAACAGGTCTATACTGGAGAAATTGCCGCCATTGTCGGGATTAAAAATACAAGCACGGGAGATACTCTTTGTGATCCAGATCATCCTGTCATTTTAGAATCTATTATCTTTCCTGATCCAGTTATTTCTGTGGCTATTGAACCAAAAACAAAATCAGATCAAGAAAAAATGGGTCAAGCAATTACTAAATTAATAGAAGAAGATCCTACTTTTAAAGTAAAAACCGATGAAGAAACAAATCAAACAATTATCTCGGGTATGGGTGAATTACACTTAGAAATTATTGTTGATCGCTTAAATCGTGAGTTTAATGTTCATGCCAATGTTGGTCAACCAAGGGTAGCTTATAAAGAAGCTATTACTGCTGACATTCAGATTGAAGGAAAATATATTCATCAATCAGGCGGACGAGGTCAATATGGACATTGTTGGCTCAAACTTGAACCAATGGAAAGAGGAAAGGGTTTTGAATTTGTTGATAAAATTAAGGGAGGAGCTATCCCTAAAGAATATGTTCCTGCTATTAAAAAAGGTGTTATTGAATCAATGGAAGCCGGTGTTCTAGCTGGTTATCCAGTTGTTGATATGAAGGTAACTGTTTATGATGGTTCTTTTCATGAAGTTGATTCTTCAGAAGCCGCTTTTAAAATTGCTGCTAATCGAGCGATTCGCGATGGAGTACAACAAGCCAAGCCCATTATCTTAGAGCCTGTTATGAAAGTTGAAGTGGTTGTGCCTGAAAAATTCATGGGAGAAGTAATTGGCGATCTTAATTCTCGTAGAGCTCAAGTCCAAGGAACAAAAACTCGAGGACAGATAAAATTAGTTGATGCTTTAGTTCCTTTAGGAGAAATGTTTGGTTACACCACGTCTTTACGATCATTAACTGAGGGTCGTGGAAGTTCAACTATGGAATTTTTTCATTATGCTCCCGTACCCAAAAATGTTCAGGAAAATATTGTTGGAGAAAAAGTTGAAAAAAAATAAAGTGAGTGATTTGACTTTTATTTTAAAAAAGGTATATTTAAATGGGGGTGAAAGGAATCGATGGGAAGTTAGTGTTAAAAACAGCTTTTTGTCCTGAGAAAGACACAAAAACTCTCAAAAAAACATAATTGCCAACGAAAAGTTAGCATTTGCTGTAGCTTAAACAAGCTAAAGCCGTTAAGACTAAAGACTCCTCCTATTTAGTCATTGACGTCAATCTAGAAGGATCGACATTTTGGTTGCCTGGATCAAAATGTTTAAAAAATCAGGATAGAGTTTAAGAATTTTGTCTTGTTTTAATTCTAAAACTCGAATAGAATAAACAAAACTATAAAAGTAGACATTTTTAACAGCGCTTTCTAGACGGGAGTTCGATTCTCCCCACCTCCACCAATCGCAAAACTGTCGTTTTGCTCAAAATAAAAAATCAAAAATCAATCCTTCGACTACGCTCAGGATTGATGGTGAGCAAAGTCGAACCATCAAAATGTAAAAATATTTTTAATTTCTGACTTTTAACTTTTAAATTTATTAAGTATTATCGTCTCAACAACAAAATCACTGCTCCTCAGATTTGTTTAATTAATGAAAAAGGGGAACATCTCGGCAATGTTGATATTAATAAAGCCATAGAAATGGCTCAAAAAAAAGGATTAGACTTGGTAGAAATCGGACCAAAAGCAAATCCACCAGTAGCAAAAATATTAGACTTTGGTCAATTTAAATATGATTCAAAAAAGAAAGATCGTGAACAAAAAAAACAAAGCAAAACAGATCTGACCAAGGGTATTCGCTTAACACCTCGTATTGGTAAACATGATTTAGAATTTCGGAGAAATAAAGCTAAAAGTTTTCTTGCCGAAGGCTATAAAGTAAAAATTGAAATGGTACTTAAGGGAAGAGAAAAAGCCCATTTTGACCTGGCTGAAAAAAAATTAAAAGAGTTTATTGATTTTTTAAGTGAAGAAGCTAAGATTGAACAAAAACCTAAACGGCAAGGTGCTCGCCTGACTGCCCTGATTTCTCCAATTAAATAAATTTAATTGCAAATTATGCAAAAAACACGCAAATCAATTGCTAAGAAATTAAAAATTACTAAAAATAAAAAATTCTTGCACCGTACTTGCGGGCAAAATCATTTTAATGTCCGTGATACAGGAAAAAAAACAAAAAATAAAAGAAAATATAAACCATTGAGTAAGGGTTATAGAAAAACTCTTAAACAACATATACATTAGGTACTTGGGTAATCAGGATTTTAATTCCCAATCCCCAATCCCTAATTAACCAATTAAATAAAGAATATGCCCAGAGTTAAACGAGGTAAAACCCATTTGAAAAAAAGAAGAAAACTGCTTAAACAGGTTAAAGGTTATCTTGGTGGAAGAAAAAGTAAGATTAAACTAGCAAAAACAGCTGTTCGTAAAGCTGGCGTTTATGCTTATCGTGACCGCCGAACAAAAAAAAGAGAAGTTCGAGCTCTTTGGCAAATTAAAATTAATGCTGGATGTCGGACAAATGATTTTATCTATTCCAAATTTATTGATAGTCTTAACAAAAATAAGATTGAACTTGATCGAAAAATATTAGCTAATTTAGCAGAAAATTACCCCAAAATCTTTGGCGAGATCGTTAAAATGGTTAAATAAAATTCTACTGATAGATGAATAAAATGTATTTTTATGCCTATCTTTAAAAGGTTAAATCAATCTTTTTTTCAGTCGTGGTCACCCGAGATGGCATATATTTTGGGATTTTTCGCGGCTGATGGCAGTATGATAATAAACCAACGTGGGGCACATTATCTTGATTTTCATATCACTGATAAAGACCTCTTGTTTAAAATTAGAAAA
>JAHIMV010000040.1 GCA_018896315.1 Patescibacteria group bacterium
AACAAAGATTAAGAGAGTTTGGCCAACGTAGTTTAATATTGGTTCAGGAAAAATATTATTGGCCTCAAATTGTTAAAGAGATTGAAAAAATTTATGTTCAAGCAATTGATTAACAAAATTAAACAAGATAGATATTATATCTTTACTTTAGTTAGTTTATTATCTGTTATTTTTTGGTATTTGAATTTTTCCGCCAAAGGCGGATCCGCCTCTGGAGGAAAGTTTTGTTTTTTTAGTTTTATCTGCCTGATTGTTTATGGTTTTATTAATTCTCTCTGGTTGGCTAAGCTTTTGAATCGTCGTGGTTTTGAAAAAGAACTTCAGTTTATTTTAGGAGTTTTTTGTTTGTTATTTTTAATCGGTTTTGGCATGGCCGTGCCCATTGTTGTTTACAAAGTTACCCCAGCCTGTTTATTAATCTGGCTTTTGTTTTTAACTTTAGGTATTTCTTTTTGGGCTAAAAATAGAAAGCAAGAACCAGACTCTATAAGTTTAGAATCCGAGATTAAAACAGGAGAGGCGGTTATTAAATTTAAAAAAATTGTTTATTTTATTTGGGTAATTGTGTTTGTTTTTTCTTTGTTTTTGCTTTTTTATGCCCGAACTGGAGAATATATTCGTTCACCTTGGACAGTGATCCATCATCTTTATATTTATGCCTGGTTGGGCTTGATTATCTTTTTAGGCTTGCTGGTTTTTTCTAAAATCAAATTAAAACACTTTTTATTAATTCTCATTCTTACTTCTTTGTTATTCCATGCTTATTTATTAATTCCTTATCAGGCCGGTTTTGGCGGAGATAAATGGCGGCACATTGGCGCGGAAAAAATGTTAATGCAGGGAAAAGTATATGAGCCAGTTCTTTTTGGGGATAATGTTTCTTATGCCCAATTAGGGCCATTAAAAATACCCGAAGTTTTAGTGGCAGGCAATAAAACTTCATACGCTAATATGTGGGGGCTAACTATTGCTTTGTCTTGGTTAACCGGTATTGATATTTTTTATTTAGATTTAGTTTTAGGATTTTTACTCTTTTCCATATTTTTGCCATTTTTGCTTTTAAAATTTGGTTTATTTTTTTCAAGAAAAAGAGAATTTTTACTTCTTTTACTTCTAATGCCATTTTGTTTTTATCCTTTTCAAGCCTATGGCAGTATTACTGTGCCCATGACTTTTGCATTTTTACTTTTTCTTTTTAGCTTAATTTTTATTAATAAATATTTAACTCAAAAAAATCATTCACCCAAACTTTTATGGGCCTTGATATTTTTAATTCCTTTTTTGTATTTTAGCTATTTGGTTTATTTAGTTTTGTTTTTGCAAATATTAGTTCTGGCGATTTTGATTAAGAATATTAAGTTGAATAAAAAAATATTTATTCCTGTTTTGATTGTTTTCTTTTTAATTCTTTTGATTTTTATTCCGGCCCTAGAAACCTATAATAATTATTCTTGGTTAAAAACAGAAACTTCGCTTAAAGAACAGGCTAAAGAAATGATTAAAGAGTTTCCCGTCAGTCTTTTATTCTCCAAGGCTATTTTTCCTAGAATATATGGTTTAGAGCAGGATAATTGGCTCTACGCCACTGTTGATGAAAAACTTTCCCGTTCAGTTTTGTTTGAGGTTTTGCCCTGGGTTTTTATTCTTACTCCATTGGTTTGGTTGTTAGTTATTTTTGGTTTTCTTCAGTTTAGAAAACTTAAAAACCCTAACATAGGAACGCTGTTTGGTTTAATGTTGATAGTCGTTTTGATTAACCAAATGATTTCTTCTTATTTTATGGATGGCAATCATTTATTAAGCAAGCGTTTGGTTGTTTTTACTTCTTTTCTATTTTTTATGCCTTTGGCTTGGGGAGTTTATGTTTTGATTGAAAAAGCCGGTAGGATTTTTTCTAAAAAAAGTTTGATTTTTACTTGCCTTATTTTTATTAGTTTGGTTTCCACTACGGTTTATGCTTCAGGGCCAAAGTTCCAAGTGGTTACCAATGATGAACATAAAGCGGCTCAATATATTTGGCAGAAAATTAGATCTGGAGACAGTCCCCATTCCGGGACAGTCCCCAATTATTGTGTTTTAGCCAATACCTGGCCTTTATTAGCGTTAGAAGGGGTTTCTGGCCGGGAAATCATCACCGGTGGTTTTCCTTATTATTACGAGTATCGTCAGCCAGAAAGGGTTCAATTATTTGAAAATATGAATAAAAGCCCTTCTGTTCGTTATTTGGAAAAATCCTTGGAAATTACTCAGGCTAAACAATGCTATTTTATGACTGAAGAGCGCTGGGTTTATTATGATGATCGAGAGGAAATTATTGATCAATTAGATGATTTATTAGGCGAGCATGAGAATATTGGCAAAGTAATGATTTGGCTTTACCAGTCTAATAAAATAATCAAATAAACAACTTAACAACTAAACAAATTAACAAGAACAGAAAAGGTTATCTTGTTAAATTGTTAGAGCGAAGCGTTTGTTAAATTGTTAAATTATTAAAGCTGTGCGTTTATGAGACATATTTTATACATTTACCGCACTCTACTGGTCGTTGCCTTTTTACTATTGTTGGCTTGGCTTTTGAATAAAAACGTGGTCATTGATGGGCAGTTGTTTATTTCTCATGATTTTTGCGATTCTTCTAATTTTATTTTTGGTCTTTACCCGGAAAACAGGGTGGGAGGGGTTGAATATGATAATAGAGACTGTTTTCAGCGTATTTTTGTTGAACCTGCCTATTTTAAAGTAAAAGTGCCGCGTACTTTTTCTCAAGCCAAAGTTAAAATTGTTTATGCTAATCCAGACCAGGATTTATTTGAATTAGGTTTAATGAAGAAAAAAGAATTTCCTTTGGATTGGCGTTTTACTTTAAAGCCTTTGGAAAACAAAATTTTTAATAATTTAAACTGGGAGTTAATTGTTAAACAAGGGGTTAGTTTATGGCAAAAACAAAAAAGATTTGCCGCTATTTATGAGTTTGTTAATAATGTACCTGATGATCAAAAAACAGCCACTTTTCATTATCAGTTTAGTCCAGAAGCAATTAAAGATTCAACTAAGGTCATAGCTTGGAATCTAGAGACAAATTTAGATTATGTTGATTATATTATTGCTCAGTATCAAGTACCAGAAGTAGTAGTTAGTCAATCGTTAACAGAGACAATTTGGCAGGAAAATTCAGTTGAGTTTTTAGTTGGGGGAGAGCACATGAATGATAATCATTTAGAATTTATTCTTTCGGCTCCGAGCTTAACCCATAGCCGCCACGAAATTAAAATTAAAAGAGTGGAAATTGAATTAATTAGACCAGCCACTAATTGGTCAGACTTTTTTAATGATTTAAAAAATTATTTTTTAAGAAAGATATCAAATGTCAGAAACAAGTTTTAGAAAATCAGTTTATTATTTATTCAGAGAATTATTCTTTGTTAGCGGGATCTGTCTTTTATTACTTTTAATTATTGAAGACCTGCGGCCTGGTTTTGTTAGTTTCTGGTTTGATTTAAAAATTATTTTATTGCTTAGTTTAATCAGCGGGTTGGTTTGCTTGTTTACTTCAAAGGGGAAAAATGATAAAATGAACATATGAATATAGTCCAATTTATAATTTTAATTATTATTATATTAGGTAGTTCTATTGCCTTGTTTTTATTTTTTTCTAGAAAATTTAAAGATTTAAAAGGAAAGATTAAAGATGATGAAAGTATTGTGAGACTCCAAGGACAGGTAGGCGAAATTAGCAGTAATATACAGTCACACCATCAGGAAAACATTAAAATTGTGGAGGACGTAACCAAAAAATTAGGTGACCTTGATTCTACTAATAAGCAGGTAATTAATTTTGCTGACCAGTTGCAGAATTTACAGGATATTTTAAAAAACCCAAAACAAAGAGGAATTCTTGGTGAGTTTTATTTGGAAACTGTTTTAAAAAACGTTTTACCACCCAAAATCTATAAAATGCAGTATAATTTAGGACGGGACCAGAAAACTGATCAGGATTTAATCGTTGATGCCGCTATCTTTATTAAAGATAAAATTCTACCTATTGACGCCAAGTTTTCTTTGGAAAATTATAATCGGCTAATTAAAGAGCGTGATAAAGGGAAGAGAATACAACTAGAAAAAATATTAAAAGCAGACTTAAAGCACAGAATCGAAGAAACATCTAAATATGTTCAGCCAGGAAAGGGAACTTTTGATTTTGCCTTTATGTTTATTCCTTCCGAAGCCATTTATTATGATTTACTAATAGGAGAAGTAGGTGGGGTGAGCGTGAGTGCGCGCGATTTAATCGAATATGCTTTTAGAGACAAAAAGGTTATTATTGTTTCTCCTACCACCTTTTTTGCTTATTTACAGATGGTGTTTCAGGGATTGCAATCTTTACAGATTGAAGAACATACCAAAGAAATTCAAAGAAATATAGAAAAATTAGGGCGGCACATTATTCAATATGACGAATTTTTAAAGAGATTAGGTAATAATTTAGAAACCACAGTCAATGCTTATAATAATGCCCATAAAGAATTTCAAAAAATGGACAAAGACATTTTAAAAATAACCAAAAAAGAACAAAATAAGATAGAATCTTTATATTTAGATAAACCAAGAAAAGAGGAATAATTATGAGTAAACATAATTCTCGTTTTATTCGTTCAACATCCGTTTTAGTCGGCACCATTGTTGGTGCCGGAATTTTTGGCTTGCCTTATGCTTTTGCTCAAAGCGGTTTTATTGTTGGCCTTGTATATTTATTAATACTGGCAGCTGTTTTTTATTTGATAAATCTTTGTTATGCAGAGGTGATTTTACGGACTAAAGATGAGTTGGAAATGGCTGGTTATGTTGAGCGTTATTTAGGAAAAAAAGGAAAGATTTTAATTACTTGTTCATTAGTTTTAGGAATTTACGGAGCTTTAGTCGCTTATACTATTGGCGTAGGAGAATTTCTTTTTTCATTATTAAACCCTTTATTTGGTGGTAGCCAGGTTTTGTGGTCTTTGGTTTTTTGGGCTATTGCCAGCCTTTTAGTTTTAAAAGGAATTGGTATTGTTAGTAGAATAGAAGTAGTTATGGCATTAGGTTTAGTCATTGTTGTTTTATTGGTTTTTGGTTTAAGTTATCCTTATTTAAATTTTGATAATTTAAAAACAGTTAATGTAAAAAATATATTTTTTCCCTATGGCGTAGTCTTATTTGCCTTAGGTGGGGCTTCAGCTTTGCCAACTATAAGAAGAATTCTTGGGGATAAGGTTAGTTTGATTAAAAAGTCTTTAGGCTTGGGGATATTAATTCCAGTATTGATTTATATTATCTTTTGTTTTTCTGTTGTTGGGGTTAGTGGTTCAGATACTTCTGAAACCGCTATAATTGGTTTAGCCAGTTTTACCAATGGCAAAATTTTATTAATTGGCGGTATCTTTGGTATTTTAGCCATGACCACTTCTTTTTTAGCTCTTGGTTTTATTCTTAGAGAATTGTTTCATCGAGATTACAAAATCCCTTTATTACCGGCCTGGGTTTTAACCGTGTTTATTCCTTTAATAATTTTTCTTTTAGGATTAAGAAGTTTTATTTTGGTTGTTGGTTTAGCCGGTGGAATTCTTTCCGGGATTCAGGGAATTATTTTAATTGCTGCATATTATCAAGCCAAGAAAAAAGGGGATTGTTCTCCAGAGTTTAGTTTTAACTTGCCCAAAGTTTTGGCTTATTTTATTTATTTGATTTTTATTTTTGGCATTATTTACCAGTTTATTTATATTTAATGGATTCTGTAGACCCTCGATGTCTACACTTTAGCAAACCACATTTATGAAAGAATTTAAAAAAGGAGATAAAATATCTCAATTAAGGCAAATAATAATCATAATACTTGCTGTTTTAGCCGGCGTTGTTGGAAGTGATTTGGCTGATTTTTTTTCAGATACTCCTGTTACTGAGGAAGTTGTTGAAAGGGTTGGAGATAAGTTGCATTTAGTGACAGAAGTGATTGATGGCGATACAATTATAGTTGATGGCTCTACGCGGGTTCGCTTTATAGACATAGACGCTCCTGAATCTGGTGAATGCTATTATTCAGAGTCAAAACAGGCTTTAATGAATTTAGTAGAAGGGGAATATGTACGTTTGGAAAAAGATATTTCAGGAGTAGATGGTTATGGCCGGTCGCTTCGTTATGTGTTTTTACCTCAAGAAGATGTTATGGATGATATATTTGTTGATAATTATATGTTAGAACAAGGGTTTGCTGATATCCGTGAATTGTCGCAGGACAGAAGATACAGGAGTATTTTAATACATGGCCGGAATGAGGCTGTGGCTTCAAATAAAGGGATGTGGGGAGAATGTGAACAAGAATTAGAAGAAGAAATGGAAAGGTTTGAAACAGATGCTCCTCCGCCAAATCCCGATTGTGTTATAAAAGGCAATATTTCAGAGCATGGGTATGGGAAAACATATTTTCCTCCGGGTTGCGCTAATTACAAGAGAGTAAAAATAGATTTTGAAAAAGGGGATATGTATTTTTGTACAGAAGAAGAGGCTGAAGCCGCCGGCTTTAAAAAAGCCGAGAGTTGTAGATAAATGTATATAATAAAAATAATTTATGAAAAAAAAAAATCATAAAATCACTAACCAAAGATTTTGAATCATATATTAATAAAACAAAAAGTGGCATTGAATTTTGGTTAGCTAGGGATTTACAACGCTTGCTTGGTTATACTAAATGGGACAATTTTGTGAATGTTGTTTCTAAAGCAAAGACAGCTTGTGAATTATCAAAACAATCAGTTC
>JAHIMV010000041.1 GCA_018896315.1 Patescibacteria group bacterium
AAAATTGAAATTGATTAAAAAATTATCATTCAAACTTAATCAAAAATCTAAAGAGAAATTATTCAAATGAGTCTCCGATTTCATTTGTCCATCAACCACTAGGGGGATAATTGGTTTTAATCAAAAATTTATCAGCTCCTTCTCGAAGTAGTTTTCTGCCTAATTGAAGGTCGGGGTAATTGGTCAAAACAAAAACAAGAATATCTTTGGTTTGGGTCTGTTCTTTTATCTCTTTTAAGAGCGGAGTGCCGTTTGTTATATCTGGTAAAAGAAGGTCTAATAAAATTAGGTCTGGTTTTTCTTTTTTGCCTTCTCTGATTTCTCTTAATCTCCCTCGAGCCTGAAAGCCAGTAATTAGTGATTCAATTTCAAATCCAGCTTGTTTAAAAGCCCTTTCATAAATCTCAATTGTTGCCAAATCATCTTCAATTAAAAGAATCTTCTTTGCCATATTATCTTATCGCTAATTCCACATAAAAAGTTGAACCTTTACTTAGACCTTCAGATTCAGCCCAAATTCGGTTGTGTATTACACCGAATTTTTAGTAATATAAACACTCAATCCTACAACACCTATCTTATCCCTGCTGCCTAAGGTTTTACTATAAGTACTCTTGGAACTCTGTGGAGGTTTAACTTTTACTTTGTAGAGACTAATCAAAGTTATTTGGGCCAATCTTCGATTATTAAGGCTTTTTTAGGTTTTGCAGGAAGTAGTTGATAAATTTCTTCTGTAAGAAAGGGCATAAATGGATGAAGGAGTTTAAGTGAGACAAGAAGTACATGGTATAATATCCATTTACCTGTCAATTTATCTTGTAGGTTTTGGCCGTTGCGAAGTCTTTTTTTAATATCTTCGATCGTCTTATCACAGAATTTATGCCAGAAAAAGCCGTAAATCTCTTCTGCCGCTTGGTGAAAATTGAATTTTTGAAAAGCTCGTTCAATTTTTTCTATGGTCAAGTTAAGCTCAGAAAGAATCCAATAGTCTTCTTTTGTAAATTGAAGATCTTCTCGTTTAATCTTTAAGAGGTCAATGTCGCCACTAAGATTCGTGAGGATAAATCTTGCCGCATTCCAAATTTTATTAGCAAAACGACGATGGGCAATAATTTTTTCCTCAGAAATTATAATATCACTACCAGCAGAAGTTCCGAAAACAAGAGCCATTCTTAGAGCATCAGCGCCGTATAAATCTACCACTCCCAAAGGATCAATTACATTA
Source organism: Patescibacteria group bacterium (assembly GCA_018896315.1). Classification (GTDB taxonomy): domain Bacteria; phylum Patescibacteriota; class Patescibacteriia; order UBA2591; family UBA6264; genus JAHIMV01. Next base: position 1,226 of record JAHIMV010000041.1, read on the forward strand.
CCCTTGGATTTAGACATTTTTTGACGGTCTTTATCTCTAACCAATCCGTGAAGGTAGACATACTTAAAAGGAACTTTTCCAGTACAGTAAATGCCTAACATTATCATCCGAGCCACCCAGAAAAATAAGATATCCCAGCCAGTTTCCATAACAGTTGTTGGATAGAAATATTTGTAATCCTCAGTCTTCTTTGGCCAACTAAAAACCGTAAATGGCCACTGGCCCGAAGAGAACCATGTGTCAAGAGTGTCAGAATCTTGATGTAAATTGCTACTTTTACATTTCGAACAAGTTTTCGGCGAATTAATATCTACTATCATCTCTCCGCATTCACAATACCAAGCAGGTATTCGATGTCCCCACCAGATTTGTCGCGAGATACACCAGTCCTTGATATTTTCCATCCAATTATAATAAATTTTGGTAAAATAATCAGGAATAAATTTTATTTTCTTTTGTTTTACTGCTTTAATGGCTGGTTCAGCTAGGTTTTTGATTCTAATAAACCACTGCTGGGAAACTAAAGGCTCAATAATAGTTTGGCATCTTTCACAACTCCCGACCGAATGCTGATAATCTTCCTGTTTTACTAAAAGCCCTTTCTTTTCTAAATCTTCTATAACCTTTTTGCGGCAAGAAATTACATCTAAACCAGCATAATCGCTGCCAGCCTCCTTTGTCACTTTCCCACCTTGATCAATTATCTTAATTATTGGCAATTGATGCTGTTCCCCAATTTCAAAATCTACTGGGTCATGTCCCGGGGTTACTTTTACTGCACCAGTACCAAATTCAATTTCAACTCTCTCATCAGCAACCAATGGAATCAACCGATTTGTTAAGGGTAATTGGATTTTAATGTTTTTCTTTAGTAAATTCTTGTAGCGTTTATCTTCCGGATTAACTGCTACGGCGGTATCGCCGAGCATCGTTTCTGGTCTGGTTGTTGCCACAGTAATGAAATCCTTAGAATCTTCAATTGGGTAATTAATGAAAGTTAACTTGGTAGAACGATTTTCATATTTTACCTCTAAATCTGAGAGGGCAGTTTTACAACGGGGACACCAGTTAATAATTCTTTCACCTCGGTAGATCAAGCCGTCATTATACATCTTTTTAAAGGTATAATAAACAGCTTTACTGATTTTTGATTCCAGGGTGAACTTTTTTCCGCTCCAATCACAACTCGCTCCTAATCTTCTCAACTGATTTTCCATTATTTCTCGATTTTTCATCGTAAATTCATAAGTTTGCTTATAAAATTCTTTTCGTCCCAAATCAAATCGTGTCTTCCCTTGTTTGGCTAATTCTTTCTCATACACTACCTGAGTCATAATCCCGGCGTGATCAGCACCAGGAAGCCAAAGCGTAGGTTCACCTTTCATCCGATGATATCTAATCATAATATCTTCAATTGTAACAAAAACAGCATGACCGATATGTAAAATACCATTAGCATTTGGTGGCGGCATTATAATCACAAACGGCTTTTTAGAATAGTTAATCGGAGGAGTAAAGTATCCTCCTTTTTCCCACATCTTATAAATTTTTGATTCAATATTTCTGGGCTTATAAGTAGTTTCCATTTGGTTCATCAATCTTTTATTATTTATTTTATATTTTTTTTATTCAAACAAAAAAACCATTGGTTTATAAATTAGATTCCCAACATCCTTCACTTTTAAAGGCGCTTTCAATTTTGCCAGTTTTGAAAATACGCCTACACGGACAACCATAACAATCAACCAAGCATTTTGTACAGCGACCCTTAAGAAATTTATCAATATTTCTTACTTTATACATAATTGGAGACTCCCATATTTCTTGGAGAGAGTGAGTTTTTATATTTCCCAACGGTGGTTGCAAAACCCAGCCCACGCAAGGCATAATATCGCCTTGAATATTGACATACATGTGATAGTAATAAAAATCGCAATACCATCCTATATAAGGAGGGTGTGGTTTCCACGAATACCCAAATTCTTCCTGGTCAATCTTTAAACATTTATAATGGAGTTGGCGGATTTCATCGGCAGAAACAGCCATTTTTTCTTTTACAAATTTTGACGCTCCTCTATGTGCTGAAAGAAGGGTTTTAATCTCAGGGAAGACATTATTGTTTCTCGCCCATCGAAAAATATCTGGAATTTCATTAATGTTTTGTCGAACTATCAATGTATCCCCTCCTATTCTTGTTGGATAAGTTTTATTAAATCCTACTTCAAATAAATGTTGAATAGCTATATCTCTTTTCTTGGCATAACCCCTCATTCCTGCTAACCAATCCTGATTTTTTGGATCAAAACTATGTATTTTTATTATTATCGAGACATCTAAATCAAATAGTCTTTTAGCAAAACTTTTATCAATATGCATTCCAGAAGTGAAAACAACTGGAATAATATCCTTTTTGCGGATATACTCAATAGTTTTCCAAAATAGTGGATCGATAGTTGGTTCTCCTTGGCCGGCAATATGAATTGTTTCGCAACCCAATTCTTTTGCTTGGTCAATCACATTTTTTCTTTCTTCCCAATTAAGCTCTCCGGGTAATGGTTTACCTGATCTTGTTTGGCAATATATACAGCGGAGATCGCAAACGGCAGTAAAATCTAAATACATCATTAACATTTTTCCTTCTTTTCTAGCTTCTTTTTCTTTCTTTCTTGAAAAATTCCATCCGTGCATACCCGGAGGTGTTTTAATTTTTTTTACCTCTTTAATCATGTTCCGTAAATTTTAATAAATAATGCTATAGTGGTCCATAAACGATTTTCTGCCTGATCAAATACAATACTTAGTTGAGAATCAATAATATCATTTGTTACCTCTTCTCCTCTGTATGCCGGTAGACAATGCATAAAAATAACATCTCTCTTAGCTAATTTTAATAATTCTTTAGTAACGCTAAATTTTTTAAATGCTTTTCTAATTTTGTTAGCTTCTTTTTCTTTGCCCATCGGAACAAATTGTTGAGTATATAAAATATCTGCATTTCGAGCTACTAGATCTGGTTCACTTAAAAACAATATTTTCGCTTTGGTTTGACTCGCTTGGATACGGGCTTTTTCTTGAATAGATAATGGTATGGAATAATTAGGAGATGATGCAATAGAGAAATTTATTCCAAATTTAATAGAAGCAAATAGCAAAGAAATAGGCACATTATCACCATATCCGATAAAACCTAGGTTTAATCCTTTTAATTTCCCTTTCTTTTCTTTAATTGTCAAAAGATCGGCTAAAGCCTGAAGGGGATGCTCAAGATCTGATAATGCATTAATTACGGGTATTTCCGCGTATCTAACCATTTGTTCTAGATCTTTATGATTATAAACCCTCGCAATTATTCCGTCAACAAAACGATTTAAATCTAAAATAACATCCTTTGCTATTTCTCTTTTCCCTAATCCAACTTCGTTATCTGTTAAAAAAATCGAATTGCCTCCCAATTTATCAATTGCACATTCCAAAGAAATTCTTGTTCTTAAAGATGGCTTTTGGAAAAATATAACAATATTTTTTTCTTTTAAAACCTTTTTAATTTTTATTAAACCCTTTTTTAATCTTTCTGCTAACGATAGAATATCTCGAATATCTTTTCTAGATATTTCTGCGATTGTTAAAAAATTTTTAATCATTTTACTTTTAAAAAATTACCGGTGAAATAATAAAAATGAAGACGTTGATCTTTATAATAAATTTTACTTATCTGTAATCCATATTTTTGGAAATTTTTTAAAAGTTCATAAAATTGATTACTTGAGATGGGATTATTTGAAATTTCCTTACTACTTAAAATTAAATTTATAATTAGATAAAGGTCCTGATTGGTACCAATAAAGTCTTGACTACTTTTATGAGTTGAAATAAAAGAATATTTTAAACTCTTAATATGTTTTTTAATTTCCGAACGACCAGTGAGTTCTCCAAGATAATTAAAACAGATAATTGATTCTATAAGTTGTAATTTGAAATATCTAACTTGTTCCCATATTTTTTCAATAAAAGAAAGGGAAGAAGTATTTAATGAAATCATTCCTGCCCCTATCTTCTGAGCTAATTTGAAAATCGGGGGAACAAATTTTGTGCCATTGATACCTCCATCAATAATGCGAGGTGTATATAATCCTTTCGGGATAGGAATCCAAGGCGGATTACAGATAAGTAAATGAGGAGAATATTTCAAGTTCTTTAAAACCCCCTGAATATTAAATAAATCTCCGCTAAAGAAATGGCTTTGATGTTCGCAATTTAATTTTTTAGCATTTCCGATACTTCTCTCTACTGCCTGGAAATCTAAGTCAAAACCTTCCACTTGATTAACTAATCCCTTCTTTAATAAATGTAATGCAACTAAACCGCTTCCGCAAGCAGCCTCGAGGAGATTAATTTTTTTTTGATATTTTTGAAGAATTTGAGCAGTTCTCATAACTCCTAATACAAACGTATATGTATCATCTAGACATTTAAAATTAGTTAATTTGCATCCAATATTAAAATATCGATTAAAGATATTTGGAAGTTTAGAAATGTAATTTGTAAAAATTTTTCGCTCTTTCATTATAAAAAACTGTCTATTTCATTGGCAATTCCACATAAAAAGTTGAACCTTTACTTAGACCTTCAGATTCAGCCCAGAGTTCACCCTGATGAGCTTCAACGATTAAACGTGAAAGATAGAGGGCTAGGCCCTTTCCGGTTCCGTGAACGCTCCTGGCTTCTTTTGACCTTTGAAAGGCAGCCTTGGCTATACTCGAAATTTCTTCTTTTTTTATACCAATGCCGTTATCCTGACAGGAGAATAAAATTGTTTCTTTTTCGGTTTTCTTTAAGCCGAGAATTATTTTTCCTTCTTTTTGAGGGGTATATTTTATGGCATTGTCTAATAAGGTGTAATAGACCAGTCCTATTTTTTCAGGGTCAACTAAGATTTTAGATAAATCCTTGTCAGATTTGAAAGTAATTTTAACTCCTTTTAATTTTGCTTCGTAAGCTAATTTTTTCATTTGGTCTCTGATGATTTTTTCTAAATAGACTTCCTTTTTATCAAGAAAGCCCTTTCCTGCTTCAAATTCAGAGACATCTAAATAGAGATTAGCCAAATCAACTGATTCTTCAACCTTGTTAATAATAATTTTTAAGGCCTGTTTTTGTCCTTTATTTATGTGTCCAAATCCGCCATCTAAAAGGAAGCAAGCAAAGTTTTTGATGTTAGAAAGAGGGGTTCTGGTATGGTGTTGACCAGTTAAAAACATTTGATTATTGCTCAGCCAATTTCCCTCTTTCTTTTGCCAATCTTTCCGCCTCTTCTTTTAAAATCCTTTCTCTCGCCGCTAAAACTTCAGCTTCTTCTCTTCTTTTTGATTCTTCATGGGTAGCTCTAATTAAATAATAACCAAAGATACAGAATAAAAGAAAGATAGCAATGGTCAAAGCTTTCAGGGTTAGGCTTGGCATCAAAAACGGCAAAACCAACAAAATTATTCCCATCACCCCCACCAAAAGCTCAGTCAAAATCACCCTAATTTCAAAAAGATGGTATTTGAGAATAGCGAGAGCGGTAAAACCAATAAGAAAAATTGTAAAAACAGGACCTAACCAAACAAATCTGTAGTCACCCTGTAGGGGTAAAATTAAGTTACAAAAACTACCAAATAGAGAAGAAAGTGTCGCTCCTAAAAACAAATATTTCATTTGCATCCGTTCTATACCCTGAGATATAAAATATTTCTTAATCAAATTATAAAAAGCCCATCCCATTGTCCCAAAAAAATAAATGGCGAAAATATATAACCCAGGGCCTGTAATAATCTTCCAGGGATGTAAAATAATATTTTTAATAGTGAAACCGGGAATTAGTGTAATTATTGAAATTAAAGGGACTGCAAGAGCAAGATAAATTTTATGATATTTTTTAGGTTGATATTCATTTAAAGCACTAATAGAAGTTGGAAAAATTAGAGAAAAATATAAAAAACTACCCGCAATTAAAATTGCACTAATATAACTTATTTGAGACCATAAAATAGCTCCTTTTAAAGTTTCAACTCTAAGACAAACGGCATTTGTGAAAGCCCAGAGGGCTACACTTAAAGTGATTAAACTAAACCAAACATTAATTTTATCTTTTGGGTTTTTAAAATAGATAAAAATAGCAAGGATTAGATTAATTAGGGTAAATATTAAAAGAAGGATAAAATTAACGGTCATAAAATTAAAAAAATTATGCTATTTTAAAAACCATTCATAAAGTTTTTGATTCACTCTCAATAAAAAAACTTCAGCCTCTTTTAAATCTAATAATGCTGCTGTTGTAGCAGTATTTGGCTGATAAAATTTAATATCCCCAATTTGTTTACATGGAAAAAACTTTTGGAGTAATTTCAAATAATTTGGCTCGATTGCCATATACCAATATCTAATTTTATTTTTTATTGACCATCTATACATGAGTTTATAGAGAAGCATTGTGATTATGTTAAAACTACCCGTAGATCTTAAAATTTTATCTATTGATATTCGAGACACCTCTACGGTATCTCTTTGTTTCCGAATAATATGATTATTGAGTAAATCTTTAAATTCTTTTTCAAGCATAAAGTCGCTTCCTGGAAGAATAAAGCGACCGTATCCTACAAGTTTTCCATCTTTAGAAAATACTCCAAAGTGAATTGAAAATTGATCATATTCATCAAATTCTTTTTCACTTGTATTTAATGGAAGCCATTGTAGTTCTTCACAAAAAATCTTGTAACGAAATCTGTATGCCTTTTCTATTCCATTAAATTTTAATATTCTTGCTGTAAAATCCTCTTCGCTTAATATAATATTATTTTTTATTTTCATTTTTTTCACTTTTTCCTAACCTAAGCCTTGACAACAATTTTTGCCAAGAATAAAATTTATTTGCCATTTTTTTGAGGACGGCTTTTTTATTTTAATACTTTATTTTTTGAATTACAAACAACAAAATTTTTAAGATTTCTTAGAGAGGTATATTGCCGTGTTTGAATTGACCCCCGTTTTTCAACAGAAATTTAGGAAAGTTAAGACAAAATTGGCAAAATTAATCGTATTTTTTGAAGAGCTCTTCTTTCCCGTCTTTTATGAGCCGCGCCTCCACTGCCACCAGCCCATCAATTCCAGATGTCAGTATTTTTTCTTTTAGCAATTCATCTACCTGAAATATGCCGGCTGGGTTTGACATCAAAATAATCACTTTGATTGGTTTCTCTTTTCCTCCCCAAATCTCCACTTTTTCAATGGCTAATGCCGAAGTTGAATGGATATTGACTCGGCCAATCCGATATGGAATTCTGGCTCTTCCCTTTTCCATATCTAAAGCATCGGCAACCTTAACCACCCCGCCTTCTATTGTCAGGGGTATAATTTTGGAATCGTGAGAAAAAATTGTCTGAAGAGTTTCATATTTAATAATGGTTCTTTCCTCCTCTTTTTGATAAATTTCTTTAAGCAATTTATCAATAATCGGCATGGCAAAGATAATTGATAAAACTTCATGACTTTCCCGATGGACGGCGTGACCAATGTCATGAAGTATTGAACCCAAAACCACCACTATTTCTGCGTCCTCCTGTTTAAGGCCGTAATTTTTAACTAAATTTGGAATAATCCCCCTTTTGACTAAGAGCCGAAAAATTTTCAGGGCTATGTTGGATATTATTTTAATGTGAACCGGGCCATGGTCATTATAACCCAACCGGTCTATGGCGTTGACGTTTGACATCCTTAAAATCGTATTCAGGGATTTATCTCTCCTTACTTTTTCAATTAATTGCTCAAGTTTCTTGTTTCCTTCAAAGGGAATATTAAATTTTGGCAGGATTTCTTTTTCCATTATAAATGATTTTTCATCTCCCTAGGTTGGTTTCAAAAAGAAAAAGCCCCAAAACAACCAAAATTATGGAAGAAATATCCATATTTTTTTATCACTCATATCACTTAATGTGTGAACTACCAACCCGCTAAAAGCGGGTGGCTTCTCGGGTCTTAGGAAGGACTAAAGTCCTGCCCTCGCCGAAGCCCTGTTCCAGAGCAATTTTTAATATGTTTTTAGCGGCGTTTTCGTCCCTGCCGACTATCAAATTACAATAAGGACAAATATGCGTCCTGACTGACAATGATTTTGGCACGATTTCACCGC
>JAHIMV010000042.1 GCA_018896315.1 Patescibacteria group bacterium
ATATTTGCATTTTACATTTTATATGTCTTATTTGTAATTTGTGATTTTCAATAGATGTTTAACTTAAAATTTTTATGCATCCACTAAAAAGATCAATAATAATTGTTTTACTAACCATATTTATATTGATTAGTTTATTTTTTCCAAAAGGCGTTCAGGCTCAGCTTGTTGTTACTGATCCCGTAGTAGCTCAGCTTACAATTTGGCAGACAGTTAAAAAATACGTAGGAGACTTAATAGAAAAGGCATGGAAACACGGAGGAGCTATCGCTTACAAAAATACGATTAATTTTTATTTAGGTGAGGTGGCCAAACAAAGCGCCGAATACCTCGCTACTGGTGGAAAAGGGAAAAAACCAATGTTTTTGGCTGATCCTAGCAAATATCTTCATGATGTGGCAGATGCTTTTATGGGAGATTATATTGATAGAGCGTCAAAAGATATACTAGGAAAAAGTCTTTGTGACCCAATTGACCCTAATATTAAACTTCAATTATTGATTTCTTTAGATGACCCAAAAATGAGCGTTACACAGAGGGGGAAATGTTCTGCTTCACAGGTTTTAACAAGATTAAAAGGGATGACATTGAAAGATTTGTTTCAATTTGAGGCCAAGTTAAGCAGCGGCGCGCCTGCAAAATACAAAAATGATATTAAAATAATTATTGCTTCAGATACTGTTTTAAATAAAGGACAACTGTTTGATGTTCATCCCGCCGCAAGGTGTCATGAAGATGGTTTTTATATGATTGACTATGATGCTATAAACGCTTCATGTTGTCCTACTACTGTACCCCCTCCTATATGGTGTGAAGATGGAGACTCAGGTCCTTATGTTAACATGGGAGTTGGTAAATTATTAGATATAGCTAATGATTTGATTGTAGCTCAAGATGATTTTGAAAAAATTAGCGTAGCCTGGAAATCTTTTCAAGATGGAAAATTTTCTGAAAGAGTAGGATTAATAGAAAAAGAAATAGAGGAAATAATTAAAGAGATAAATATACTTACCAATAACACTGGTGATTGTAGTGATGCCAGTGAAAAACGCAAATGTTCAAAAATAGAAAAAAAGAAAAAGAAGTATGAAAAAACACTCTCAGAAATAAAAAAAATGATAAAAGAGTTTGAATCAAACGAAGAAGCAGCAATTAAGAAATTAGAAGAGATAGAAGCAAAAATCAAATTAATTAAAGGAGAAGTTTCTGAAGAGGTAGATTTACTTCCAACTGTAGCGAATGAATTAGCTTTCTGGGAAAAATATGCAAAATCTTGTCAGAAAAAAAATTTAGAAGACTTTTATTCTGAATCAGGTTGTATAGTTATTGATTATTTGGCACATGGAATCTGGGCAACAACAGAGACATTAGAGCAAGATCATTATTCAGATACTATTATCTATACAAAAAGAATAGATAACTATACGAAACAATTAGTTGAATGGGCGAGCATATTAACAGATATGGTGGAAAAGACAAAAAAAGCTTGTGTAGATATGAGTCAAGTTCCTGATTTAAATCCTTTAGAAGATTTAAATCGTATGTATAATCCTGAATCCAGTGATTTAGGAGTTTCACTTGGATTAAAATCAGACTTATTCAAAAAACAACAAGAACAAATAGAAAAAAGTAAATTTGCCCAAACTTTAAAGGGTAGGATAGATGATGCTACAACAAAAATTTCAGGTGTAACTAAAACGCCTTCCACGCTTGTTGATGAATCTAGTAGAGCGGCTGTTAAAGGCAGTGACCCTGCTTCAATGATGCAATATACTGGAGTAGCCATGGCAGACGCGCTCGGCGTTTTTACTAATACTTTAATGAGTAAATTGTTAAAGCGGGTTTTTGAAATGGGATTTAATAAAAATGTTGACCCTGACCAGGTTGATTTAACCCGTCCAGACGACGTGGCTAGCACAAGTGGAACTTTTTTTTCAGACCTAAAAATAGCTTCAATTGATGAAACAAAAGAAGAAGTAAATATGTATAATGAATTTGCTGTTTGTCCTGGGGAGGGATATGCTACGCCAACCCATTGTTTAATACAAGATACTTCTTTTAGAAGCGCTATTGAACAAGGTTTAACCCTTAAAGAGGCAGTGGACGGTGGATATCTTGCTGGAGAAGATGCAATTGGATTACATGGAGATACGAATAGCCAGCTTAGTTATCCTGTTATAAAAAAATTACGAAGGTTTAGAATATTTCCTTTAGGGTTAGAAATTGCTGCTGGAAAAATATTCAATCAAGAAAAAGATGAATCAACAGACAAATTAAAAAATATAACAAAATCATTAAATCAGTTATTTGAAGATTTTTATAAACCTGGTAATGATTATAATCATTTAGTAGATCCAAATTGGGTTCTTAAATCACCTGTTTATCAATGTTCTGCAAAGGGTTATTCTTCAATCCCTGTTCTAGAACAAGCTTTTCGACAAAAACTGTGTGTTGATTTAAAAGGTTGTATTCATGAAAATGAACAAGGAAAGTGTGATACTTGGGGTTATTGTACTCGAGAAAAAAATATATGGAAATTAGAAGGAAATGGTTGTGATGAGCAATATGCTGGTTGTAAGACTTATAAACGTTCAGAAGATGGTGAACGATTTTATTATCTATCCCAGACTTTAAATCTAGAAGGTTGTGATTATCCGGGCAGCGGCGGCTGTAAATGGTATTGTAAAAATCAAGATCAAATTACTGAAGAATGGAATTGCCTAAAGCCAGGACAGGTTTTTACTTTTGATACTGGTGCTGATGATTTTGAGCCAGACGAGGATTTAGGAAATGTAATATTTTTTAATAGTAATGCGCAAAAATGTTCTTTAAAAAATGAGGGGTGTCATGAATATATTAGTATTATTCCAAATACGGGAACTAATTTAGTTGTTAATGGCAGTTTTAAAGATATAGGCGCAGATAATATTCCTGATAAATGGACTGTTTATGGACCAATAGATGCAATTTTACAGTTAAGTGCAATTTCACTTTTAGAAGAACAAATTAAAATCAGCGCTTCAGATGGCGCTCATCATTGGGTTCAACAGAGAATTAATAATGTTCCAGCATTGGCAGATGAATTTGTTCTTTCCGGGAAAATCAAGCTTGTTAGATATGTGAGCGGGAAAATAGGGTTAAAATTAGTGGTTTATTACACTGGTGGTTCGTCTGACAGTAATTCAGAAGAAATTAATACAGATGTATTAGACGCTGAGCAAGATATTTTTGTGCATTTAAAGCCGGACCCAAATAAAATAATTGATTATGTTATAGTTTATGGTCCTTGGTCTAATAATTTAAATGGAGAGTTTTACGGAGACGATATCCAGTTAGAATTAGGCAGCAACGCTTCTTCGTACAAAGATTATGGCGCGAAAAATAAAACTTATTTTAAAACAGTTCCAGATTATTTAAAGACAAGCATTGAGTGGGAGTCTTGCATTGACGATGATCCGGCAAATAATCTTGATATAGATATATGTGATAAATATGTTATTGAATGTTCCTCAGACGAAGTCGGTTGTGAGCTTTATACTCCGTTTAATACTGACCCTAAAGTTCCAGGAATCGTAAAAGATAGCGATAAATGTTCTTTTAATTGTTTAGGATATGAAACCTTTCAACAAATGCCCAGTTATTTTGATACAGAACCAGCTCAATGGGTTAATTTGATTCCATCTACTGCTAAAACCTGTTCTTTTCCAGGCTGTGAAGAATTTACAAATTTAGAAACGGAAAACAGGGAATATTATTCTTATCTTCGCCAGTGCGTTAAAATCAATGCTCAGAGCGAGGTAGTTATTAACAGTGATGGCTCTGCTGTTCCTCCAGCTTCCGCTGATTTGTGTCAATTTTATTATACATGGGTAGGAACAGAAACAGGCTATCAACTAAAACAATATTATTTAAAAAAAGCAGATCCAAGTGATCCGGATGCGGCTGTTAAATATGCTGACGATCCTGATGCCAACGGACCAACAAAGGTTAGCGCTGAGCCCAGTTCAGAGTGGAGAGAATGTGATATAGGTAATCTAAAAAATCCTCATTGTAGGCAGTTTTATGATGCTGATGGAAATATTTATTACCGCCTTTATAAAAATACGGTCAGCTGTGCAGAATCTTGTTCTCTTTATCGTAGAACTGTTGATCAAACAATACAAATGGCAGATGCCTCAGAGGGAGAATCTTGTAATAAACAAAATATTGGTTGCAGGGAATATAAAGGACCAACGGCCGGTAATATTAAAAAAGTATTTTCAGATGATTTTGAAAGTGGAACAATTGAACCTTGGGTTGGTGGAGAAACCCCTCCTTCTGGAGAATCAGTTAATTTCCCAGGTTACTCATTAGAGGTTACTTCTGGTCCCATATCTCGACCAGTAAAGAATTTAGTTCAAAAAGATAGAACTTATTTTGTTTCCTTTTGGATTAAAGGGACAACCACTGTAAGTGTTGAATTCACCTCATCAGACGATGGATTTACAAAGACAGGACTTAATCCAGGTGAGTGGCAAGAAGTTAAATCAGATCCGTTTTATTTTGATACAGAACCCGACGACAACGAAGAATTAACAATTACTGGTAGCAATTTTTATATAGATAATATTATTTTAAAAGAAGTTGAGGATAACCCTTATTTAATTAAGGATTCTTGGTCTACCCCAACAATCTGTGACCAAGATGCTGAAGGTAATTATAGTCTAGGTTATGCGATTGGTTGTCAGGTGTATCAAAATAGAGCAGGCCAAAATCGTTATTTAAAATCATTTACTCGGCTTTGTTCAGAAAACGTAGTCGGTTGCGAAGCTTTTATTGATACGCAAAATTTTTCTGAACCGTTTGGACAGACATTTAATAATGGTGATAATGAAAGCCCGGGAGAACCAAATGACGATGTAACTATTCCGTCTCACGAATTAGTATATTTTATAAATGATTCTAATAAGAAATGTTCAAGTCAAGAAGTAGGATGTCAAAAATTTGGTTTTCCAGAACTAGATATTAATCAAGAAGCTAAACAAGGTATGTATAAATCAGTTTATTTAATTAATAAGCCAGATCAATATAAAAGTTTGCCAAGTCTTTGTCTTTATCAAAGTCTAGGGTGTGAAGAATATGATAATGAAAAAAGTTTTAAATTTCCAGGAGAAAAAATTTGTGAATATCGTGAAAATGTAGATATGGGAGATGAATCTAAAACAGGGTGGTTTCAAAAAGGCGCTGATGATCCCTGTTATAGTTCTTATCAAACCAATGGTATTTATGACATTTATTCTAATAATGAAACAGGATATGATGGATGGGTTGGTAAATGTGAAAGTGCGCAATCTGGCTGTACAGAGTTTATTAATCCTTTAGTTCAGAATTTAACAATTAATTCAAGTTTTGAATGGGGAGAACCGGGAAGCTTGCCCGATAGTTACATAAGAAATGACGGAATACCATCAGGAGGATTTAGTGGATTAGTAAATTTAAGTGACGAAGCTCATGGTGGCAATTTTTCTTATAATGTGGATGTACCTACTAATCCAGACGATGACAGTGGCTATTACGGTCTTAAACATGATGTAGGAATTAAGGTTTTGCCACAAACCCAGTATGAAGTTTCTGCTTATATAAAAACAGAGGGAATTAGTGGCAGTGTTGGACTTACTGTGCATTGCCACAATGTTGATCATTCAAGTGGGGATTTTCGTTATGGCACAAGCGAAGCAAATCCACGTACCTGGGACGATGGAGAAAGATGGATAACCACATCTAATCAAGATTGGACAAAAGTATGGGGGAAATTTACCACATTAGCCGACGCAGATCATTGCCATATAATTTTAATGTTTGGTCAGACTTCAACTGGAACGGCTTATTTTGACAGTTTAAATTTTGTTCAAATAGGTTCAAAAAACGCAAGCTATTTTTACATTAATAATAACAATTTAGATAAATCTTCTTGTAACGGACAAGTAGGGTTAAAAGACGGCTGTATTCTCTTAAATGATACTTCTAATGAATCTTTGATTTATAATTCAGTTGTTGTATATGCAGATTCTTTTATTAATGATGATGTACGAATAAATCCGAAAGGAGATATAGAGGCGGGAGATGCCAACATAATTGTAAAAGCAAAAAGAGACAGGGTTTGTGGAGAATGGCTAACATGTACTGGCTCACGTTATATTTGGGATCCGATACTTGAAAAATGGCGCGAGATTTGTGAATTTTTTGGCCGCTGTGATAAATTAATTGGTACTGGACAAGAAAGTGTTTGTGGGCATTATGTTATATATTCTAACCCAGAACCTTTAACAGAAGATAAATATAAATCGCGTGATATTTCTTGGTCAGGAATGGATTATAGCGGTTATTCAATCTACGGGCTTTACCCCATTGAAGTGTTATTTCCAAAAGAATATGAAAATAATCATTATAAATTAACATATATAGAAAAGGAATCATTACTAAATAAAGGTATTGATGGAGTGGGCAATCAATTAGAAAAAACATGCAAAGTATTTCCAGAAGAAGATTCACCGTTTAAACAAACACATAAAGATGAAGGAAACATTAAGAATGTAACATATAAAAATGTAAATGTTTGTAATGAGACAGGTACAGGTACAGAAATGTTTCCTGATTGTCAATGCGCTTATAAAAAAGTTTCATATGCTGGAGAAGATAGGTATTATTATTATGGTAGTACTTCTATTAATGAAGTAGGAGGTATTATTCCAAAAGGCATTTGTATTAGTGTTGGGGGAACCGGAAATGAAAAAATAGGAGATCCATGTTCATTAAATAGCGATTGTTCTAATGATATTTATGATCCGGGTATTTGTGTTAAAAAAACTAAAAGTGTTAGTGCCATTGGTTTAAGAGGATTTTGTTTAGAAAAAGATAAAAGTTGGCCAGATGAAAATTATTGTCTTACATGGTGGCTTGGCTCTGGTATTGGAGACCCAGATATTTACATGAGTAATAGAAGCGCTGCTTTTACTCCAACTCATACATGGTATTGTCAAGAGAACATTGAAGCTGGGCCGCATTGGGAGGATGTTACTGGAGATCATTGCGATAGTGGAGTTGGTAAGGGAGCAAGAGATCCAGTGCAATGTGAACATGAAGAATATTATATTACTACTCTCCCAGAAGTTAGAATGAAAGAGGTAGAAAAGATTAGAGTAAGAATAGGGGTAGATGATGCCGCTGGTCAGTGCAGTTGGGAACATCTTGATTCGAACGGATATCACAACCTTACTAGAGCGGCTCCTGAGGGCGTTCCTGATGTTGGTCATAATGATCCGGCGTGGACTTCCAACGAAGAGGATGACAGCAGTGGAAATAACTATTTTGATTGCGGTTGTGATAAGGGAGGAGCTTGTATAAAAATAAAAGCTTGTTTTGGTTCAGATTGTGGAAATGATCATCCAGATGATGTTTTGCACCATTTTGTAGTAAAACAAATAGACCGTTCTTATGGTAAATCTAGCGCTAGGTTTGACGAAGCAGATATCTATCTCAAAGACGGTTGTAAATACACAATTGAAATTTCAACAGATAATAAAGGTATAGCACAAGGAGCTTACACTAATCGTCTATGGACCGAAAGCAGTTATAAAGCTGATTCTGGTTCTGATACTTTTTCATGGTATACTACAAAATGTATACCTTACGGCGCTGTTGGTAGTTCTTCAGTAGACAGATTAATTTTAGTTGCTAATGAGTCAGAGTGCTATGTAGATGAAGCTAATGTAGTTCATAGCGAAACTAGTTTAAAAAGTTTATTTGCAAAAGTTAACGAGAGAAAAGAATTTTTTACTGTTACTGGAATTGTAACCCCTGGAATTTGTTTGAATGGTTCACCAGGATGGTGTACCCTAAGCGGTGGCGAATGTTTTATTGATGAGAATTGTTTCCCAGATGAATATTATGAATATTATGGTCCATGCAATAAAACAGAAAGTGACCCATGTTTTGATGATGATGGTGTGGAGATCGAATGTCCAGGTGACCCTACTTATAGTCCATGTGATAAAAATGAAGAATGTTTTGATGATGAAGGGGATGAGATAGAATGTTGTGTATGTGATAATAAAGATATTATTGCTTGTGGAGAAAATACAGACTGTTATGAACGAGATTCTTGTGAGGATGTGACACTTAGAACATGCTCTAACAACCCCAACATAAACTGCATTAATGATAGTTATTGTACGTTTACTACCAGCGGGATGATTTATAACACTGTCACTGGCAGTTGGGATGAGACAGAAAGTGAAAGTTCAACAGATAATGCTCCAACGATTGCTTCAGTAGATATGAGTACATGTGATGAAAATGATATTTGTGGCACAGCTGGTTTAAATGAAATTACTATTAATGGAATGAATGATACGGAAATTACAAAGTCAAAATCATATCCTGTATCTTTGAAGTTTTTTGTTTGGGCTGATAAAAATCAAATGCCTATAAGAAATATTACTATTGATTGGATTGGCGATGAGTCTGATCCCGCTAAAATAAAACTATATGATGTAATTTTGAAAAATTATAAACCCTCTTGTGGAATATCTCCGGATGATTTTGGAGATAGCGCTGGTGCATGTACTAAAAAATACCTTAGTTTTACATATATTTATAGCTGTGAAGGAGAAAATAGTCCGGGATATGGAAGATTTACTGCCGAAAATCCAAAATGCGCAACCAATTGTTGTTTTAAGCCAACGGTTTATGCCAAAGATAATTGGGGATGGTGTGATGGAGGGGGAACTGGTTTTTACGTTAATGAAAATGAAAAATGTATAGATATAGGTGCGGGAACATCTTATAAACAATTAATTATAATTGAACCATAATATAGAATAGAAATAAGGAATGAAAATTTTTAGAAAATTAAGCAAAAAGAGATATATTCTTTTAAATGTTTTATTCTTAATCATTTTTATTGCTTTTTTATTCCCCCAAAAAGTTTTTGCCCTTGATATACCTTTTATCCTAAGTGGTCTCCTTATTCCTATTATTTCTGGTCTTGGAAAACTATTGGCGACTTTAATTAATCTTTTAATCACAGTCGCTCAATATAATACTTTTATTAATTCAGCAGCAGTTTCTCGTGGGTGGATTATTATAAGAGACATATGTAATATGTTTTTTATTATAGTTCTTCTCGTGATGGCTTTTTCAACTGTTTTGAATATAGAAAAATATTCAATTAAAAGATTGCTAGGAAGTTTCCTAATCGCTGCTATTTTAGTAAATTTCTCCAAATTAATTTGTGGGGTTTTAATTGATGCCTCCCAGATTTTAATGTTAACATTTGTTAAGGCTTTCAGCGCTGCGGCTGAAGGAAATTTCATTACAATGCTAGGTTTGGATAAAATACTTATGCTCAATGCTTCAGATACTATTAGTGATAATGAAGTGATTGGATCTCTGATTTTAGGATTTATTATGACCGTTGTCGCATTAGTAGTGATTGGCATTATGACTATGATTCTTGTTTTTAGGATTGTTATCCTTTGGTTTTTAGTCCTTTTATCTCCCTTGGCATTTGTAACTAGTATTTTACCAGAGCTACAAAAATATTCTAGTCAGTGGTGGCAGAAATTTACTAGCCAAATTATTGTTGGTCCGGTTATGGCTTTTTTCATTTGGCTTTCATTGGTTGTTGTAAGTGGAAATGCCAGTGGAACTTCTCTTTTGGGAGATATATCTCAAGATGAAGCATCTCAAGTATTAACAGAAACAGAAACATCCCAAGATTTTTCTATTGAAGGTAAATTTTCTCTCCCTCCCTTCACTATTGATCAAATTTTAGACAACAGTGTAGCTGCAACGGTTTCCGAGGCTGGACAACCACAGTATGTTTTAAATTTTATTATCGGGATTGCTATGTTAGTCGGTTCTTTAATGGTTGCCCAACAAATGGGTGTAGTTGGTAGTAAAATGGCTGGAAACGCAATTACTAAAATGCAGGCGATGGCTTCAGGGGCGGCGAAGTTACCTCTTAAGCCTTTAGATTGGGGTAAAAAAGGATTAAAAAGGGCAGGAACGAGCATTGGTGAGGTTATTCACGAGAAAACAGGGATTCCTGTTTTGCCCTCAGCAATAAAAAGACAATATGAAATGGCTAGAAGAAGATTAACGTCTGATAGATGGGATGTAGGCCAAAAGAAGCGAGCTTTGATTCAAAAGCAATGGGAAAGACATGGTTGGATTCCTGGAACAGCGCGTTTTATTGGAGATGTAGCTGGTATGGGCAAAAGACGAATTAAGCAGGGAACAGAAGATTTGAAACAAGCAAAAGAAATAAGAGATAAAGAAAAGAATAGTATTACAGAAAATGAGAAAATAGAATTAGAACAAAATAAAAGTGATTTAATAAAAGATAAGAAGGTACATATAAACGAAAGGGATAATTTACAAACAGGTTCAGATGTAGAAGATAGTTTAGAACCAGCTGACGCAGACAGATTAAATGCTGACAGAAATAATCTTGTTCAAAACAGAGATTTAAATAAAAATGATTTAGAATCTTTAGATAAAGATTTAACTCTGGACACGAAAAGGTTTATTCCTTTAATTATTAAAGCGATACAAGATTTAGAAAAACAAGCTAATCAGGCAAAAGCAGACGGAGATAAACCTAAAGCTGATTCTTTAAATGAACAGGCTTTACAGATTATGGAATTATTACCTAATATAGAAGAAGCAGAGAATTTTGAAGGAAAAGAGTTTTTTCAGGGCAATGATAATTTAAAAGAATTGGTTAAGACTGATCTTCAAAATAATTTAGATTCAAATCAAGAAGAAATTGACGAGATTGATATAAAATTAGAAAAAAGCGTATTTTCTCCAGAGGAAAAAGAAAAAGCAAAACTTGATACAGAAATATTTACTCCTTTGATTAAACAAGCGATTAAAGATTTAGAAAAAGACGCTGAAGGTCTTGAAGGAGATGCGCGGGCAGAAAAGAAAGATGAAAAGAAAAAACAAAAATTATTTGATGATGCCAAAGGATTGCGTCGGCAAGCTAAAAATGCCAAACAAGCATTGCCTAATATAGAAGAGACAGAGAAATTTGAATGGAAAGATATTTTTAAAGGAAATGTTGATTTGGAAAAGAATGTTAATAATAAGATTGGTAAAGAAATTGATTTAAAACAAAAAGGAATCAATAAAGCTGATATAGAATTAGGAAAAAAGATAGTCCCTGATGAGGAAAAAGAAAAACAAAGAAAGGATTTAAAAAAAGCTGATGAATTAGAAAAAATAGGATTAGCTAGAATAAAAAGCGGTCAAGATATTTCTTTACCTTATGGTGAATATAGTAAAAGATCTTCTGGAGAGGAAGAAGAAAAACGAAAGTTGGCAGAACTCCCTACAATTTATGAAAAAGGAGAACATGTTGCTTTAGCTGAAAAAGCTCGAACACAAGAACATGATTGGGCAAAATATAAAGCAATTCTTAAGAGAATGGCTGGAAAAGGTGATTGGAATGAAGTTCTTTTAAAAGACCAGTATCGCGGAGATACTAAAGGAAAAGCTGATTGGGGTCGCTTTCTTCATGAAGAATTTAAAGATATTAGTTATGAGGAATCCCAAGGGCTTGTTCACGAATTGGGAACTCTTGCCATGGAGAGTACTCAGCACAGATTAGATTCGCCTTATTTATATGATGAAATTGTTCCTAATTCTGGAGTTTATGAGTATAAAGAAAAAACTGAAGATGAAGAAACGCAATCATATCTTTATTTTTCCGGTATACCTGACGCAGAAACAAGGGCTCGTAAAGAAGCGCGTTTAGGCACTTTTGCTGAAAGGCCAGTAGTTGTTATTAATGATAAAGGGGAAAAAGAAACAATTGGTCGGGCTCCGATTCTTGATGACTTAGCTGGAATTGAAATTATGCACAGTTATCCAAGTTATCATGCGGAAACAGTAGGCAGACCTAGATTGAATGCAAATAAGGTTTTGTATTTAGGCGCTCCAAAGACAATAGAATGGATTAGAGAAAAAATTCTTCCTAAAGCGGAAGAAGACTTAGGAAAAAAGGACCTCCAAATATTTAAAGATACAATTAATAAATTAGAGATAGTATGGAAAAATCTTGGCCGACCTGATCCAACAGCTGTTCCAGAAGGAAAAGTAGATATTTTTTCAAGTGAAAATGAACAGGTGAATAAAGAATTAGAAAAAGGAGAATTAGAAAAGCTCTGCGAAAAATTAGAGAGTGAGGGGAGTCAAGAAGAATTATTAAAGAATATCCAGAAAAAATTAGAAAAGGTTCAAAAAGAAATTGATGAATTAAATAAAAATAAGCAAAAAAATGACTGAAGAAAATAATTTAAAAAATTTAACAGTTGATGAATTACAAGAGCAGGTAAATGATATAATTTTACAAGACGATTTTCAAACAGGGCAAAAATTTTTAGTAAAGATTAATGAATTTTTGGATAAAGATGAAGATTTTAAAAAAAATCAACCAGTTGTTTATAATCAATACAAAAATTTTAAAATAAAATTGTCCTGGATATGCCTTAACACGTTATGGCCAAAAGATGTTATTGATTTGTTTAAAAATAATTTACAGCAAGCTTTTGAAATAGAAGAATTTGATCCATTAAAAGATATTTTAAGGAAATTAAAGGTAATTCTTTTGGGTTATGGGCTTTTAGAAGATAGAGATGATTTAAAAAAAGCATTACAAGAAGCCATGAGGGATAATAATCAGGCATTTTTTCCTTCGGTTGACAAAGAGGGAAAAACAATTGGTTTATGGATAAACGAATATGTTCAAAGTTTTGGAACAAATCCCGTTGAAAACATAAAATTAGTAGAATATATAACTGAAATTTCTGGAAAAGAAAAATTAGATCCTGAAAAGAGAGGAAAATTATTAAAGTTATTTACTTTATTTGAAGAGTTAAAATTTTCTTCTTTTGATCTTCGTGGATTAGAAGAAAGTACTTTGCTTAAAAGAAATGGTCAGTTGATAGTTGTTAAACAAGGAAAAGAAATTTTTTTAACAAAAGAGAGGACAGATAGGGCAAAAAAGGTTTCTTTAGAAGCAAAAATATTAGAAGAAACAAATAAGGAAATTGATAAAATAAAAAAAGAACAAGTTCCTCCTCCGCCAAAAATTGATTTAAATACAGCTATTAATAATGTAATAAATAAATCAGAAATAGATTTTTCCACAGAAGATTTGAAAAAACGTTTTCAAAATATTGTTTCTTCTTTTTTCCGAGATATTCGAACACAAATAGAGACCAAAATTGTTTTAAAAAGAGAACAAAAAATTGGAGGACTGGGACTTAATCAAGAGACAACAGATAAAATTATACAAGTTTTAATCAAAGAAAAAGCCAGAATTGATAAAGAATCAATAAAGAAAATTCCTTTAGAAAAATTAGAACAAATTAAAGATTTAAAATTCAAATCTTTAAAAGAAAAAACAGATGAAATTATTCAGGCAGAGACAAAGGTTAGACCAACAGTGTTAATCCCGCCTCCACCTCCACCTCCCAAACCCCAACTTAAACCAGAGCTGAAACCTGTGCCACCACCACCTCCGCCTCCGAAACCTATTCCCAAACCTGTTCCTCCTCTGCCCCCGAAACCCGAACCCAAGCCTGTTCCTCCTCCGCCTCTTCCTCTGAAACCTCAGCCCAAGCCTGAACCCAGGCCTGTTCCACCTCCACCAGAATCAACTTTTCGTCCTATAATTCGTCTCCAATCAGTTCAACCCACTAAAACACGAGTTGAAGAAATAAAAGTTAAACCAAGAATTTATGGACCAATTGAAGAGTTAAAAACACTAACTTTAGTTGATTGGCGTCGTTGGGATGGCCCTAAAGAGGCAGTACAAAAAATTGAAGACAAGATTAATCTATTAGCCGAAGAATCATTAGTAAAAAAATCAGAAGGGATAAAGGCATGGAAAGACTCGGAAATAAATAACCTATATTTAGATATCGGCGCGGAATCTATTGATCAAGGTAAACCAGTAACAGAAATAATTCTTCAAAGACAACAAAAAGGTTTACCTACCTTAACAGAAGAAGAATTTAATAGTGTCGTAGAACTTAATCAGAAACTACGTTTTTAACCTACTAATTACGAATTTGATCGAATTACGAATGATGCACAGAAACAGAAAACTAAAGCGGGAAGATTTATTATATCCTGAATTAAGTTATCAAATTATTGGAATTTTATTTGAGGTTTATAATAAATTAGGACCGGGATATCAAGAGAGGTATTATTATCAGGCTATTATCACTGCTTTTGAGGAAATAAATTTGCCATACCAAGCACAAGTAAAAATAAAAATTATTTTTAAAGGAAAAGAAATAAACAGATTTGTGGATTTTATGATAGATAACAAAATAATTTTGGAAATTAAAAAAGGAGAGCGGTTTTTTAAAAATAATATTGATCAAATATATAGTTATCTAAAAATAACTAATCTAAAATTAGGAATATTAGCTAATTTTACCAGACAAGGAATTCAATTTAAAAGAATAGTTAATATTCGTAATTAGTTTTTATTTGTAATTCGTAGGTTCCAATGCAATTTATTGTTCCTCAGTTTATTGATGTGGAAACAAAGATTATTGGACCGGTTACCCCTAAACAATTTATTATTCTTATAATTACAGCCGGTTTAATTTTTCTTTCCTATAAATTAGCTGATTTTACATTATTTATTATTGAGGCAGTTTTTCTGTTTGGTCTTGGCATTACCCTGGCTTTTGTTAAAATTAATAATCAACCCGCTTATTATTTTATTCTTAGTTTAATTCAAGTCTTTAAAAAACCCAGCATTCGAGTTTGGAAAAGAGAGAAAATGCTTGTTTTAGAGAAGAAAATAAAAAAGAAAAAAGGGGAGATAGAAGAAGTTATTATTCCCCGCAGGGCTCTTTCTTCGTCCAAGCTTTCAGAGGTTAGTTTATTGGTTGATACAGGTGGTCGATATGAAGAGGAATAATTAAAATCAAAAATAAAAAATCAAAATGAAAAATGACAGTGTAAAATTTAAAAATGAATTCAAGAAAAGTAAAAATAATTTTAACATTTTTATTTGTCATTTTAATATTTGATATTTACATTTTACATTTTCTATTATGTCCAAATTGCCGTCAACTCAAAAATATTTAGATATTTCTGAAATCAAAAATGATTGCGTTGCCCTTAAAAATGGTACTCTACGCGCCGTGCTTTTGGTTTCTTCGATTAATTTTGCCCTTAAATCAGAAGATGAACAAAAAGCAGTGATTCAAAGTTATGTTCGATTTTTAAATACATTAGACGCTCCTTTGCAGATTCTTATTCAATCAAGACCTTTTAATATCAAACCTTATTTAGCTTATTTAGGTGAATTAGAAAAAGCCCAACGTAACGAGCTTTTAAAGGTTCAAATGGCTGATTATTCAGATTTTATCAAAGAGTTAGTGCAAATGGGAGAAATTATGATCCGGCGTTTTTATATTATTGTTCCCTATAATCCTTTAGGGGATAAGAAAAGAGGATTTTTCCCCCGCCTTGCAGATGTGTTTAGCGCTATCGCCATCGTGAAACTTAAACAAGAGAGATTTGAAAAATAT
>JAHIMV010000043.1 GCA_018896315.1 Patescibacteria group bacterium
AGCTCTTTGTGGTTTGTTAAATACTAATTTTATTTTAGTTTTTGAAATAGGAGTCAAGGTGGCCCTGCTTAATTCTTGGCGATAACGGATTTTTGCCTGAACCTGTATTTTTTTTTGAGGAGGCGTCCCAGAAGTAAAATGGCAATGGGAAACAAATACTTGTTTTTGGCAAAGTTTTTTTTCATCCTTTGTTACTATTAAAATATTTTTTCTCTTGTCTATTTTTAAAACAAAATAGGGTCCACCAGGCAAATTAATTCCTTTTCTTTGACCAATAGTATAAAAATGAAGTCCCTGGTGTTTGCCTAAAATGTTTCCCTTTTTATCTTTAATCAAACCTGTCTTTGTTCCTATTTCTTTTTCTAAAAAACACTTCATTGACTTGCCAGCGACAAAACAAAAATCCTGGCTTTCTTTTTGTTTAAGAAAAACATCAAACTTATATTTTTTAGCTATTTTATAAATCTCTGGTTTAGTATAATCTCCCAAGGGAAAAACAATATTTTTAAGCCATTTTTGAGGCAGAAATGACAAAGAATAGGTTTGGTCTTTTTCCTTGTCCTTGGCTCTTAATAATTGATATTTTGGAATTTGTGATTTGGAGTTTGGAATTTCCCGCCGAAGGCGGGCATAATGTCCTGTGGCCACATATTGAATATTATGTTCTTTGGCCCATTTAAAAAGTTTTTCAAATTTAAGGTAACGATTACAAACAATGCAGGGATTGGGCGTTTTTTTATTTTTTAACTCTTTAATAAAATAATCAATTACTTGTTTTTTAAATTCTGCTGATACATCAAAAATATAATGAGGAACTTTTAATTTTTGACAAACATCTCTGGCGATTTTAAAAGATTGAGTACTGCAACAGACGTTTTCTCTTAAAAGATTCTTTTTATCTTGCCAAACCGCATATTTTAAAGAAACTCCTATTGGCTGCCATCCTTGTTTTTTAAGCAAAACCAAAGCCATAGACGAATCAATGCCCCCAGACATACCAACAACAATTTGTTTTTGTTTGGACTCAGACATATCTATAAATTATTGAGATCCCCTGATACGACTACACCCGCAAGTAGGTACTCCACAGGTGCCGCCACAAGTTCCTCCGTCGCCACAAGTTCCTCCTTGTGGTAAATCAATAAACTCTTTATATAAATCCTGCGAAGTTGGCTGTTGTCCTTTTTCTGTGACAACAAATTTTCCCCAAACCATTTGCATCCAACAGCTAAACTTAAGATCTCCTAACCGCTTGGGAATAAATTCAATAATGTTTTCACCATACTCCAAGGGTTTTTTAATATTATACTCAGGCATTATAATTTCATCTGTACAGCCAGACATTTGTTTAACGTTAATAATCCATCGTACAGGAATATCTTTTTTAACAAAAAGAACATTGGGAGAATATCCTCGATAAGTTAGGTCCATATTTACTACTTGATATTCTTCAACATCACCGCTAACTAAATATTCTGTTTGGCTTGTTGCCTCACGAGGAACAAAATTTCTAAATCCATAACCGAAATTTATCAGGCCTCTGTTAAGCATAAACAAACCTAAAACCATCACCACTATACCAGAAAATTTCATTACTTGTTTAATTCTTTCTTGGCTTATTAAAGAAATAAAACTACCAAAACCAAACATCAAAGGAACTGTACCCAGGGCATAAACACCCATTGATAAAGCTCCTTGAGTAATGCTACCTGAAGCAAGAGCATACAACTGCATTGCCTGTAAAGGTCCGCAAGGCATAAAACCATTTAGTAAACCAATAATAAATGGTCCTTTTGGTTTGCGAGTATGGCGTTGATTATAAAGAAACTTAGCAATAAAAAATGGTGTTTTTAATTTAACTTTCTCCAGCCATTTAAAATTAGTTAATAGAGATAAACCCATTAAAACCATAAACCCACCAGCTACCAAGACAACCGTACCTGTAAATGTCGGGTTAATAGCGAAAAATGAGCCAACTCCTCCTAAAATCCCACCAACCACTGTATAAGAAACCATTCTCCCTAAATTATATTGTAGATGAGGCCATGAAATATTAGTTTTTTCTTTTTCTTTGGCGTGATGGCGAGCAGTATAAGTTATAACCAAACCGCCGCACATTCCTATGCAATGAAAACTGACTAAAACACCGATTAGAAAAATTAACCAATAACTTATATTTTGTTCGTTTAATTTTGAAAGAACTTCTAAAAGGCCTAAATGTCTAACAAGAAAATAACCAACAACAAAAATTACTAACAAAATTCCAGCAATAATAAATTTTTTGGAAGATTGTTTTACTTTTTTCTTCTTTTTTGTTGATGAATCTTTAACCTGATAATTTAATTTTTCAATAGTCTTAAAAATTTTATTTTGAGAAACCTTTTCATCATCAAACGTTATCTGGCACTCCCCAGTCTGATGATCAACATCCACATCTTTAACTCCAGGTAAAACGTCTACTTCTGTTTCAATTAAAATTTTACAACTTTTACAATGAATGCCTTTAATTTGAATCTTTATTTTCTTGAGCATAATTATTTGTTGGCTAATTTAGTAACCTTTAAAATTTCCTTTATCATCTCTTCCTTTCTTTTTTCATTTTTTGTTCCCATTGCTTTTTTAAAGCAAGTATTTAAGTGTCCTTCCATTAACATTTGGTGCGCTGATTTTAAAAGTCCGATTACCGCCAAATTTTGCTGCATTACGTCAATACAATACTTATTCTCTTCAGTCATTTTAATAATCTTGG
This sequence comes from Patescibacteria group bacterium, assembly GCA_018896315.1. Lineage (GTDB taxonomy): Bacteria > Patescibacteriota > Patescibacteriia > UBA2591 > UBA6264 > JAHIMV01. Next base: position 2,750 of record JAHIMV010000043.1, read on the forward strand.
AGAGGAGACCTTGCGCTTTCTTAAAATTAATAAGAGTTTTTTGTTTTTGAATAGTCATATTTTTAAAATAAATAAATTATATATACCCCGACCAGAGGTATGGGTATATATTAACAAATAAACAAATTTAGTCAATAAAGTTATCCCCAATTCAATAAAATTTATTTTTGATTTTATTTAAAAAAAGAAGGGCATCTTTATTTAAAGATGCCCTTTCAAAATACAAAATAGACCAGCCATGTCACCAACGCCATTCTTAAGGTATTGGCAATCATTAAAAAAGGCAAAGCTTTTTTAATCCTAGCTATCCTGGCAGCAACAATTGCCACATCCTCCATAAATGGAGTAAATGGCATAAAAATGATTAAATAAATAACCATTTTGTTGTGCTTTAAAAGCCAAGCTAAAAATCTTTTCTTCCCATTTTTCATTGATTGGTTTAACCTAGTTATCCAATTTTGCTCAGCAATCATTTCATTTAAATGCAAATGTCTCTTCCCAAGCTTTAGGACCAACCAATCAGCCAAACTGGTTGAAGTAAAAATCAAAACCACTTTAAGATTTGTCCAGATTGCTGTAATTAAAAAAGCTGTTAATGGAGTTAATTCAATGTGATGAAACTGCATAATAGCAAATTCTGAACGAACAACCAGTAAAATGCCAGAAAAAATCTGCTGCCAAACCACGTTTACCTCCTTTCTATTTTTTTTTTATTTTAATAGTTTAAAGAACCAATATTATTATATTAAATTTTCTAAAAATGTCAATATAAAATTTTTCATAAAATTTTTCAATTATTTCCTCTCTTTACAATTTTTTGCATTTTCTATACAATGAAGAAGAATTTGTTAAAAAGTCGATTTTAAAAACAACTTTTAATGAAACACTATTTTTAGAAAATAGATAATCTGTCTAAAAGAACCAGTGAGAGTATCTTTCTTGACAAAAAATTGGGATATACTAAATTATTGTTAATCCCTTTAACTTAATTACTGGTTTTTTGAAAATAAAAAAAAGGAGGAGAAATCCCATGCAAAAATATCCACACAAATTAGTTGCTGTATTAAATGAGAAAATAGGAGTAGGCGTCGCCATGAATGCATTAGCTCACATGGCGGTTGGTTTAGGTACAAGTTTCGAGAATAATAAAGATGTGCTCAGGCTAATTGATTATACTGATGCAGATGGCAACAGTCATGCAAATATTTCTGAATTGCCATTCATCGTTCTCAAAACAAAAGACCCCGATCAGTTAAGAGAGTTAAGAAAAGAGCTTATCAAAAGGAATGTTCGCTTTGTTGATTTCCCAGATTTTATATCATCTATTGGGACATTTGAGAGTCCTGAAAAAAGCAAACAGTTTAAAGAGGAGAATATCGAATATTATGGAATTGTTATGTTTGGTGATTGGGATACTGTCACAGAATTGACAAGAAAGTTCTCTCTTTGGAGGTAAGCAAGATTGTAAGTTGTCGCCAAATAATCCCCCAGTTAATTATACTCGGGGGATTTTTTTAATGTCTTAAAAGTCTCGCAAAGCAAAACTTCATTTTCAATAAAATAGATGATAGGCCTACCTTTTTTCACAATAAAATTATGTTTTACAATATCAAAAAAAGCATCAACGCGCGAATCTTGTTCAATATCGCCAGAATAGTGTAATTCACCAACAATCCAATCGGCATTTTCAATAATGGTTGGGTATTGACTTAAAAATCTTTCAGTGCCCTCGATATCAATTTTTAGACCATACCCCTTACCGCTTATAATCCTATCAAAAGGAAGTGTAGAAACTTGTCTGGATTGTGGTTGTTTCGTATGCGTCGATGGAAGCGCATGAGATTGATCGCTAAAGAATAAAGTTGTTTGCCCTTCAGTGTCACCTACCGCTGCACGGATTATTTTTGCATTTATATTATTGCTATGTAAATTTCGTTCAAGTATCCGAAGATTTTCTTCCATTGGCTCTATACATACAAGTTCTGCGGACGAATTAAGTAAATGGAAATATACTGCTGAAAAACCAATATTAGCACCGAGATCATAAATACATTTAACAGGATTTTCAAAATAATAAACTTCTTCTGCAAATATTTCCCATAATAAACCAAGCGATACAAGATCGGCAGGATAGACAATGTTAATAATTTGATCATGTATGCAAAGCTGGATTTCTCTTATTTTATTAATATTAATAGGATTGCTATTAATTGAAATCCCGCGCAAACGATGGATAAGAGCTTTTATATAATCTCTTATCAATATTAAGCGACTGCGGAAGTCAAGAGTAATTGCATTATATTTATGTAATATCTTCTTAAAACTATATTCATTTGCTATCTCTTTAGCGTATTTACGAAGTCTTCTAAGGTCAAGGCCAGTTACCTCGGCTACGAGTGGAGTAAAATCCAAAATCCTGTTACCACATGCTAATCCTCTCGGTAATGTTCCTGAACGCATTTCTAATACTGGTCCTGGAATCCCTGCCGCACAGCGATATCTATCTTCTATTGAAAGTCTATTAAGAAGGCGGTTGAGTGTCGATTTCCAATCTTGTGATGAATTATTATTCATTTCTCGGAAGAAAATTTTTGCTGATTATCTATCAACAAGGTACAATGGGGATCACATGCGAAAATAGATTTATTACAAACCAATGCTTTTGAACGGCAACCACCAAGACATAATCGAAAAAATTTACAAGAAGCACATGGTTCTTCAATATTATTCTCAAGAGCTCGCGCCATAGAGAATGGTGGCTCCTGAATAATTTCAGCAAGGGTTTTATTGGCTAGATTCGCCACAGATGGCATCTCTGGGCACAAAGCAACACTGCGATCCACCTTTATAGCCGCTCCAGCCAGAAAAATTCCGCACGAATGAGCAGGAGTCGAACTGTATGATATAGACCATTTAATGTTAAACTCTTTTTCGTCTATCTCTTTTAAAGTCTGCTTAAGCCAACGGGCTTGATTACAATTCAGTGCAATATTTGATGTGGCTTTCCCAATTTTTGTAGCTAATTCAACATTGGGAAAAAAATTGTTTTTCCGAGCAAATCGCCAAATTTTAGGTATTTCAAGGATATTAATTTTTGTAGCGCAAGGACCAATACCAAGCCTTGTATAACGTCCATTTAGTTTTCCAAAACCAACTTCTAAAAGAGCATCTAAACTGAAACGAATTTTTTTATAAGTACCTTGCCCGCTAAGCTTATCCTGAATTTCTTTTTTTCCATCTAATTTAATCATTATCGATGTTCCAAGGTCAAATAGACGCTGTGCAACGCTCAAATTTATTAACGTGCCATTTGTAAAGATAACTGGTATCACCTTTTTGCGGCTAACATATTCAATAAACGGCCAAAAATGCTTATATAAGAGAGGTTCTCCTCCTCCAAGGTAAACTATAGAACGTAATCCCAAATTGATCCCTTGGTCAATAACATTACAGGCATCTTCAAGCGGCATTTCCTTTTGCTTTCCCCGTCGTAAATAAGAATAACAATATATGCATTTCAAGTTGCAACTATCGTTAGTGTCCATCCGCAAACAAAGAATCTGACCTGCATCACGGGCTGCATAAATTTCCTGTAATGAATAGCTATAACCTTTCAGAAGCACGCAAGCGTCTCCTCCTGGATAATCCTTTTTATTGGTTCGTAATTGTTTTATTTGACCTTTCATTTTCTTTTTTGATATTTTATTCCCGAGAGATATTTTATTTAGATTTTATGCCTATAGGGACAATAGCCATCAAATTTTGTTCTATCAAGAAATGGATATTTCTTTAATATCTTCTTTTCCAATTCTTTAATAGAAATTTCTTTTATATTACCAATTATATCTTCATTGCCTACGCAAGGACTTACTCTTCCGTCCCCGTATATTTGTAGAAACTCTATGCACGGCATTGTCGTCGAACCATTCCATATTGGATGGAAGAATTCATATTCTTCATCAATCTTTTTTACTATTTCTTTCAATTTAGTTCTATCTCCTTTATCAAGCATTAATGACCTGTTGAAATCTTCTTTTCCACTTCTTCCAGATGGAAGATAAGTAGTAAATATTATCCACAAATTATTCTTTCTACAATAGCGTAGGGTTTTTTTGACTTCATCGATATTTCTTTTTGTAACAACCATATCAAAACCTAATCTTGTGGTTCCATCTTCTTGAATTTCATTAAATCCATATTCCATGAGTAATTCTATTGCTTCATTTCTTTGTTTAAAATATTTACCGGTCTTATCTCCAACAACCCAGTTTTGATATTCTTCATTAAATAAACTGTCACATTTTGGACATACACTAGCGCCAGATTCATAAACTCTTTTAATAAAATCTCTATCTCGCATTTTTATTGCAGCATCTGTATATATACTTGGATGAATCCCTTTTGAAGAAGTATATTCAATTATTTCAAAAAAATCTTTATCAATTGTTGGCTCTCCTTCTCCAACAAAGTCAATCGCATAAGCATTCAAATCTGCTAATTGATCTATTACGTTTTTAATTTCATCTAACGTTAAAGTTTTTCTGTTTTTATCTGTGAAACAATGAAAACAATTATGTGGACATGCTTCTGTCATTGCACGAAAATTTACAACAGGAAGTCTTGATAGATTACAATAATCCTCCTCGGTCATATCCCATCCTTTAATTAGCGCTCCTATACCTATAGGAACGTATCTGAGTCCAATGTATTTCTTTTTACTTAATTTTGTCATTAAAATTCCTCCTTGTTTAGGATATACCCATTAAAAGTTGTTTGTTTGTTTTTTTTTATCGACTTTTTAACAAATTCTTCTTCACTGTATAGAAAATGCAAAAAATAAAGAGAGGAAATAATTGAAAAATTTTGACAGGCTCGGCCTCTCAAAAAGTCTCTCAAAAATGAGCCCGGATGGGATCGAACCATCAACCTCTTGAATGTGAATCAAGCGCTCTACCATTGAGCTACGAGCCCCTATTAAAATGTAAAATGTAAATATCAAAATGGAAAATTTAAGTACCCCGCCCTTTCTAAAACTCGAAATATCTTTTAAAAACAAATACTCTTTAGATATTTCGGATTGAACACTCCTTCTAACTCTTAGAAAGGGCGGGGTCGATTTTATCAGACAAAATCATTAAAAGGCTTCGGCTAATTTATACATAGGCAGCATAATAGAGGCCATCATCCCTCCGACAACTACTCCTAAAAAAATAATAATAAGTGGTTCAAGTAAGGTAACTAATTTTGCTAAAATATTTTCTACTTCCCGAGCATAAAAATCAGCAATTTTTTGTAAAATTTCATCAAGCCGGCCAGTCTCTTCTCCAATCGCCATTAAATGAGGAAGCATTTTAGGCACATAAGGTTGATCCATAAAAGCGCTGCTTATTGAACGACCTTCTTCTACGTCAATAACAGAATCCATGATTAGATTTTTATAAACATTATTACTAACTACTCCAGCTACTATTCTTAAAGCTGAAGTTAAAGGAATGCCGCCAATAATTAAAGTTGAAAGGCTGCGTGAAAAACGAACCAAATAGACTTGTTGAAAAAGTTTACCAAAAATTGGAAGCTTTAAAAGAAGACTATCTAAAGTGGCTTTGCCTGATTTGCTTTTAAAAAAAGCTTTCAGACCAAAACCGGCTGCGATAGCTCCAATAATAACAAAAATAGCATAATCTCTTAAAATCTCACTAGTCTTAATTAAGATAAGAGTGGGCAATGGCAGGGCCACTCCTGATTCTTCTAAAATACCTGTTAACTGAGGAATAACAAAAACCATCATTAAAATCATTACGCCAATAACAGCGACAATAACAAAGGCTGGATAAATCATTGCTCCTTTTATTTTACTCATTAAATCATAACTCTTTTCTTGTTCGTTAGCTAAATAATTTAAAACTTCATCAAGCTTCCCGGCTGTTTCTCCTGCTCGGACCATATTAACAAAAAAGTCATCAAAAATTTTAGGATATTTAGCCAAGGCCGTAGAAAATCTTGTTCCTCCGCGCACATCTTCGGCAATAATGTTAATTACTTGTTTTAAAAAAGGCCTGCTTGTTTGGCGGGCCAAAACTTCCAGGGCCTTAACTAATGGCAATCCGGCCAAAACCATAACGGAAAGCTGACGGGACATAAAAACCATGTCTTTTGGATTAACTCTTTCCAAAAGAGCAATATGTAAAGGCCGACGCCAAATAGGAAGCGCCCCAGATTCTTTTAAGGAAATAATAATAATTTTGCGGCCGGCCAAAACATTGACCGCTGCTTCCTGATTAATTGCTTCAAGGGTTCCCTCAACTGTTTCTCCTTTTAAATTTTTTGCCTTGTATTCAAATAACATAAGGATACGAATTACTAATCCATACAAATATACGAATATACCGAAACCGTTGTACGAATTTACGAATTTGCTGTTTCGGATACGAATACTTTATATTATAAATTGAGAATTCGTTTAAATTTTACACTATCATGTCCGAAATGCGCTAAAATACCAAGTTTTAGCTTAGTAGCTTTTAAATAAGCAACTACTTGAAAAATGTGTTTCGGACTAAATCTTTCACCCTTTTTCAATTCAACTATAACACGATTTTCTATAATAAAATCGATAAAATATTTTCCTATTTTATCTCCTTGAAATTTCATCACAACTGGCGCCTGCTCGCGAAAGGAAATCTTCGCTTTAGTAAGCGCTTTAGTCATGGCCCGTTGATAATATTTTTCATGTAATCCCGCTCCTAAATCGTTGTAAACCTCAAAAAGAATACCCACTATCTGATAACTTAATTTAGGATAAATCAAATCTTTTCTCCATGTCTTTTCCATTCGTAATTTATATATTCGTAAATTATTCGCAATTAGTATCCTTCTAACGTCTTAATAAAGATCTGAAAAGTTCTTCATCAACACTATACTTAACTGCATCTTCAGTCATTATTTTGCCTGAAGTCACTAAATCAGCTAAATATTGATCTAAAGAAATTGAAGTCTGATCTTCACTGGCCTGAATCACTCCGGTTAATTGATGAAGGCGGCCATTGGCAATAATAGATCTAACTGCCTGAGTTCCGGGCAAAACTTCTAATGCCCGAATGCGCCCTCCGCCAATTTGGGGCACTAAACGAGAAGCGACAATACCGCCTAAATTTTCACTTAAAAAGTATCTGACGCTTTCTTGTTCTTCGGCTGGAAAAAAATGTAAAATTCTTCTAATTGTTTTAACCGCTGATGCTGTATCCATAATTGTAAAGACTAGGCTTCCGGCTTCAGCAATAGCAAAAATTTCTTTTACTTCTTCAACTCCTTTAATCTGTGAAATCATAACTATTTCTGCGTTTCTTTTTCTAATATAGCGCAGACCATCTAAAAATGAAGGAACATCTTTGCCAACCTCTCTTTGCTCAACCACGCTTTTAACACCCCTTAAAGTAGCTTTAATTGGTTTTTCTAAAGTGGAAATAAATTTAATCTGGGTCTTATTAATATGATCCAATAAAGAAGTTAATAGGGTTGATCGACCCGAATCTCTTGGCCCGGTAATAAAAACAATTCCCTTTAATAAATTAGTAAAATTAGTAACCATCTCTGGTAATCCAAGCTTTTCCAAAGCAATAATTTCTTGGGACAATAATTTTATACGACAAGCTAATTCATTTTTTTGATAGTAAATATTTATCTGCGAACTCCCTATTTTACCAATAGGTTTAATTATTTCAATTTGCCTTTCTTTTTTTAAAATATTCTGCTCTTCCGAATTTAAAAAAATTGGAATTAAATCATTAATAAAAGACAAAGAAACAATTCCCTCTCCTATTAATGTTTTCATTTTGCCGTCAACTCTGATAAAAGGAGATTGGGCTGGTAATAAATAAATCTCTGAAGCCTTTCTTTCTGCCGCTCCCCGGCAAATACGATTTAAAATAATTTCTGTTTGTGTGCTCATAGATTCAATTTAACAATTTAACAAACGCTTCGCTCTAACAATTTAACAAAATTTTTGTTTAGTTGTTTAGTTGTTTAGTTGTTTAGTTGTTTAGTTGATTTTATTCACTGGCCGCTCTTAAAATTTCTTCAATGGTTGTTTCCCCTCGCAAAACCTTAAGATATCCATCTTTAATCATTTCCAACATTCCTTGTCTAGCAAATTCTTTTTTAACTTCATTAAGTTTACAACCACTAGTAATAATTTCTTTCATCTGCTCAGTAATTTCTAGCGCTTCTGAAATAGCTATTCGCCCTTGATAACCATCATTATTACATCGAGAACAACCCTTACCTCTATAAAACTTTAAATGATTTGTTTTTTTATCTCGATATTTATCTAAATCAATATCTTTAATATCTTTTAAAGCGTCTTCGATTGATTTTTCTATCTCTGGAGAAAACTCAGCTGGTTCAGCGCAATAAGGACAAAGCTTTCGTACTAGTCTTTGGGCAACAACTAAATTTAATGAAGAAGCAATTAAAAATGGTTCTATGCCCATATCAATTAAACGGGGTACTGCCCCAAAAGCATCATTGGTATGAAGAGTAGAAAGAACAACATGTCCGGTTAAAGCGGCGTGGGTAGCTAATTCAGCTGTCTCATTATCACGAATCTCACCAACCATAATGATGTCTGGATCTTGACGAACAATTGAACGCAGGCCAGAAGCAAAAGAATAACCAATTTTAGGGCGCACCTGGGATTGATTAGCTCCGGATAAAAAATATTCAATAGGATCTTCTAAAGTAACTACATTAACAGTTACTTGGTTAAGTATTTTCAAGGAGGCAAAAATAGTAGTTGTCTTACCGCAGCCAGTTGGACCGGTAATTAGAACCAAACCATGAGGTCTAGCTAAATTCTTTTTGATTATTTCTAACCCTTTACCCCAAAATCCTAAATCTTTTAAATCAAATACTCTACGAGCTGGATCAAGAACCCTCATTACTACTTTTTCTTTGTCAAATAAAGGAAATACAGAAACGCGCAAGTCTATCTTTCTTTGAGCGGCAATCACTCTAATGCGCCCATCCTGGGGAACACGGGTTTCATCAAGCTTAAGATTGGCCATTACTTTAACTCGAGAAATAATTGATGGATGAAGATGTCCAGGCAGCATTGCTGTTTCTTTTAAAATACCATCTACCCGATAGCGCACTCTTGTTTTTTCTGCATAAGGTTCAATATGAACATCAGAAGCATTATTATCAACCGCATATTTTAAAATAGAACCGACTAATTTAGAAATTGGCGCTGCCTGACCCATTTTTTCCAAATCCATTTCTCCAGCTATTAATTTTTTCTCTTGTGTAATTGGAGCAAACCGGGATTCTTCCGCGCCAACCGCTTCACTAACTTCTACTGATAAGCCGCCATATTGAGCTAAAATATTTTTTAAAGCAGAAGCAGCTGTTGTATAAAATTCTGGCTTAAGCTTTTTTCGTCTGGCAATAAAATCTATTACCTCTCTTCCCTTAAAATCACCTGGATTAAGCATGGCCACTTTTAAAATATTTCCTTCTTTGGCAAAAGCAGCCACTTGATAATTCTCAGCCACGTCTTTAGGCACTAAACTAAGAACCTTGCGGTCGACAATTAAACCATATAAGTCAATCACTGGCACTGTATATAATTTGCTTTTAGCCCAAGCAACATCTTCTTCTGGCAAAATCCTCTTTGTTTCTAAAAGCTTGTCCGCAGGCAAGCAGACTTCTCTGGACTCGGCTAACAATTCTTTATATTGTCCTTGAGAAATCTTGCCGTGTTCAAATAAAAAACGGGTAATTTTATTCTCAGACTGTATCATGAATTTAAAAATTAAAATTTTTAAATAATAACCAATAACCAAGAAACAAGATAC